>JBGUGI010000051.1:0-5529 GCA_045111495.1 Bacilli bacterium
CGAGCTTTCCAAGCCCGCCCCTTCAGCCTCTTGGGTATTCCTCCGTAGCTGAACAATATTTGGACGTGCGAATAGTATTATAACAAAAATTTTTAATTATGCACTCTTTATTTGATAAATATTTATTTATACAATAAGAATATGCGTAAATATATCATTCAAAAGAGCGAAGAAGGACAGACATTAGAGAAGTATATACAAAAGCTACTCATGTCCGCTCCAAACTCTTTTATTTATAAGTTATTTAGAAAAAAAGATGTTAAGGTTAACGGTCATCATGAAGACCGTAAGTTTATCGTTAAAGAAAACGATGAAATTGCAATCTATGTTAAAGAAGAGCAATTCGAAGAATTCTTAAAAGAAAAAGCTTATCAACCTAATAATCAAATCCAAGACTGGATTGTTTATGAAGATGAGAATGTTTTATTCGTCAATAAACCACGTGGTTTACTAGTGCAAAAAAGCGCTCCACAAGATGAGTCTTTAGATCAAATGGTCGTGGAGTACCTTATTTACAAAGGGGAATATGATCCTTCTAAAGAACTAGCTTTTAAACCAGGTCCCGCTCATAGATTAGATAGAAATACCTCAGGTATGGTGGTCTTTGGCAAAAATCACGATGCCTTAGAGTTATTATTTGAACTATTTAAGAATCACGATTTAATTAATAAACATTACCTCGCCTTAGTCGTAGGCCAGATGGAAAAAGATAAAGGCACGATTAATGCCCCATTAAGAAAAGATGAAAAGACTAATACCGTCACAGTGGCCTCTTTAGATAAGGGAGGAAAAACCGCTAAAACGGTTTATAAAGTCATGAAATCATATCAAGACTATAGTTTACTTGATGTCACGCTTTTAACAGGTAGAACCCACCAAATTCGTGTCCATCTTGCTTATATTAATCATCCAATCATTGGTGATGAGAAATATGGTGATTTCCAAGCAAATAGAGTATTCAAACAAAAGTTTGGTTTCAACAAACAATTCCTACACGCTTATAAGATTGGCTTTGGTGATTTACCTAAACCATTAACTAATTTAAGTAGAAAAGAATTTGTCGCAGAACCTAGAGAAGAAATTGCAAATATTCTAACTATGTTAGACAATAATAAATAGGGGAGATTTATTTATGAGTACAAAAGAGAATTATTTACGTTGGCTTAATTCTAATAGAGTTAGTGAACAAGACAAAGAAATCTTAAGAAACATGAATCAAGAACAAATTGATGATGCTTTCTTTAAAGATGTGGAATTTGGTACCGCTGGTATGAGAGGTGTTCTTGGACCAGGCACTAATAGAATGAATAACTTCACAGTGAGAAAAGCCACTGTGGCGTTTGCCAAATACTTACTAGAACTATTCCCAAAAGCGAAAGAAGAAGGTGTTGTTATTTCTCATGATAATAGACACATGTCGCGTGAATTTACTCTTTTAAGCGCTGAAACATTAAATGATTTCGGTATTAAAACATACATCTTTGATTCTTTAAGACCAACACCAGAATTATCATTCGCTGTGCGTTATCTTAAAGCATGCGGTGGTATTATGATTACCGCTAGCCATAACCCAAAACAATATAACGGTTACAAAGTTTATGATGAAACTGGCTGTCAATTAGTGCCAGATAAGATTAAACGCTTATTAGAACTTATCGCAGAATTACCAAACGAATTAGATGTTGAATATCAAAAAGCTGATAAACGTGGTGAAAATATCCTTTTAGATAACAAAGTTGATGATGAATATGTCCGTTTAGTTGAATCTATCGCGATTAATAGAGATTTAGATAAATCTAACTTTAAAGTAGTATTCACTCCAAATCATGGTACATCATACGTTAACTCCATGAGAATCTTTAAAGACTTAGGTTATCGTATCTTCCCAGTGATGAGCCAAATTAATCCAGACCCAGACTTCTCTGGAACTTTATCTCCTAACCCAGAAGATCCAAGAGCGTACATTGAACCAATCAAACTCGCTAAAGAGATTGATGCGGATTTAATTGTTATGACTGACCCAGATGGTGACCGTGTGGGTTTAGGTTATAAAGCCAAAGACGGTAGTTATCAAACATTAACCGGTAACCAATCAGCTGCGTTACTAATGGATTATATCTTCGCTCAAAAGAAAGCTAAAGGCACTCTTTCAGATAATGGTGTCATGTACTATACAATCGTTACCTCTTCCTTGGGAAGAGATGTTGCCGAACACTATGGTGTTAAGGTTGAAGAATTCTTAACGGGCTTTAAGTTTATTGGTAATAGAATTGATTACTATGAAAAACTCGGTCATGGTCCAAAGTTTGAATTTGGCTATGAAGAAAGCTATGGCTGTTTAATCGCTCCATTTGCGAGAGACAAAGATGGCTGTCAAGCTATCCTCATGTACTGTGAAATGGCTTTGTATTATTTCCTAAAAGGTATGAGATTAGATGAAGCGTGGGATGATTTAAGTAAGAGATTTGGCTATCACCAAGACCTCACATATTCTATGGAATTCTTCGGTAGTGAAGGCCAAGCCAAAATGGATAACTTAATGAACACTCTTCACAACAATCCATTCATTGAAATCAACGGCTTAAAAGTGGTGCAAGTTGATGATATTGAAAAGAGTGTGCGCTTAACAAAACAAAGCACGTCTCCAATCAATTTGCCAAAATCCAATGTTGTGAAGCTTTATTTGGAAGATGGTAGTATTGTCACTGTGAGACCATCTGGTACCGAACCAAAAGTTAAATTTTATATTGGCACTAAGCTAAAAGAAAAACCAACTGATAATTCCTTCCCTGAAGCTTTATATAAGAGCATCAAAGAAGTGCTACATTTATAAAATAAAAGCAAGGCATCAAACCTTGCTTTTTATTACTGCGTAATAACTTATTGAAGTAAGCCCACAGCTTTTTGCACTCTCTTGAGTGTTTGATTAGCAATCTTGCTGGCCTTTTCAGCGCCTTCTTTAAGGGCTTCGACATAACTCTTATTAGCGATGATTTCTTTATATCTATTTTGGAATGGTTCGAGTTCTTCGATAACTGCATCGGCGACCGCTTTCTTGAAATCACCATATCGATAGCCTTCAAATCTCTTTTCAGCTTCTTCGATGGAGATATCTTTCATGCAGCAATAGATTTGTAATAAGTTAGAAATACCTGGTTTATTTTCTTCGTCGTATTTGACTTCACAACCCATATCAGTGACCGCGGACATTATCTTTTTACGAATAACCGCTGGTTCATCTTTTAAGAAGATGTCACCTTTTGGATCAGATTTACTCATCTTCACAGTTGGATCGCTTAAAGACATGATTCTTTTACCAACTTTACGGAGTTCCGCTTTTGGCATAGTTAAGATTTCACCATATCTATTATTGATACGGTTAACTAAGTCACGTGTTAACTCAATGTGTTGTACTTGGTCTTCACCAACAGGAATGGTGGTAGCGTCATATAGGACAATATCACACGCCATTAAGACAGGATAAGCGAATAAACCTAAACCAATAGCGTTTTCTTTTAATTTTGCAGATTTATCTTTGAACTGTGTCATACGGGATAATTCACCCATGTATAAGTAGTTCTGCATAATCGCGTTTAATTCTGCGTGAGCGGAAACACTGCTTTGAAGGAACAAAGCGTTCTTTTTTGGATCAAGACCTGCGGCTAAATAGAAAGCTGCTAAGTCGATAGAATTTTGTCTTAAGACTTCTGGATCAATTGGAAGAGTTAAAGCATGTAAGTCCGCGATGAAAATAAAACATTCGCCACGATCGTTCATGTTTTTTAAGTTCTTTAAAACCGCAATATAATTGCCTAAAGTTAATTGTCCAGTTGGTTTGATACCGGTTAAAATACGTTCTGCCATAAAATAGTTTACCGCCTTGATATTTAGTTTAGTCTTTTACGAGACTAATATCAATTGCTAGATAATGAAATAATGGCTATACTACTTATATATGATTAAAATTTACACCTCACCTTCTTGTAGTTCCTGCCGCAAAGTCAAAAAATGGTTCTTGGATCAGAATATCCCATTCATTGAAAAGAACATCTTTGTGGCGACATTAAACGAAAAGGAACTAACCGATATATTAATGAAAAGTGAAAATGGTACTGAAGATATCATTTCCACGAAGAGTAAGATTATTAAAGAAAACGATTTAGATATCGATTCTATGACCGTTAAACAATTAGTGGCTTTTATTAAGGAAAATCCATCCATTTTAAAGCGCCCAATTATTGTTGATGACCATCGTATTCAAGTGGGTTATAACCCTGACGATATTAGAAGCTTCATTCCTCACGCTCGTCGTTTAGCGGAATGGGCATGTAAAAACGATAACTGTCCACAATACGATCACTGTGGTCATTCGGACATTAAAGAAAAATCTGATAACTAGTTATTCTTTCTAGCAGCGTCAATCGCACGTCGGGCTTTTCCGACGTATTTTTCTTTAGAAACAGTTAAGTTAAATTTCTCAATGTATTCTTTCATCATGGCCTTCGCATGATCAATGCCAATCTTAGATTCAATCTCTAAATTGTAATCAAGCGTATCGCCATATGTATTCTTATCAATGACTAAAGTATAATCATCAAATTCAATTTCTAATCTTCTATTAAATAAAGCGGTAATCTTATGGTATTTATCTAATGAGTAGGGTAGAAGCATTAATCTATTTCTCACTTGGCCATAAGGGAAAATACCTTCGTTCACTAAAAGTTCTGATTCTTTAGGAGTTAAGCCATCATTAATCTCTTCATCCCCATCGTTACCTTTAATCTTTAAAGTCAGTTCACTTCTCACATCATTAATAACTCTCACTCTTAAGGTCATGTGGTGACTTCTTAAATAGAGGTCATCAGTGTCAAAGTAATAGTTCGCATTTTGTAAGAATTGCTTGTTTGGGTAACTATTCATGTAATATGTCACGATGAAAAAATATCTCTCCTCATCTAACATTATTCTTGTTTCATACTCTTTGTTTGTTTTTGCCATAGATTTTTTGTAACAACTGAATTATTATAACATATGTTATGAAATTACATTTACCTTTATTAGTAGAAAACACTGAATTCCCCTGGTATTTAATCGCTTTGTTCGTGGTAACTGGTGTTTTAATGATTGCCACCGTCGTGGTCATTATTATCTTTCTTAAAAAGAAGAAAGTCGTAAAAGTCGATAACTCTTTATGGATTGATAACTTAGGTGGTAAAGATAACATTGAAAGTGTTAATCAAGTCGGTTCTAGAATTAATCTTGTCTTAAAAGATAAAGAAATAATTAATAAGGATAATTTAAAAGAACTAGGAGTAAAAAGTGTCCTAGTCATGTCTAATAAAGTTACCTTAGTTATTGAGAATAACGCTGAAGATATCGCTAAAGCGATAAACGACGGCCTTAATAATTAAAATACTTAATTAAATCTTGTTTAATCTCATCAGTGGGGAATCCAATAATGTTATTCATGGAACCACTGATTTTTTTAACGATTGGAAATTTATCGTTATCCTGCGCTCCATAAGCTCC
>JBGUGI010000052.1:0-2660 GCA_045111495.1 Bacilli bacterium
CTAAAGCACCATAGAAGTGATCTTCACCATCGTTTTGGCTCTTGGAGAGGTCACTGATAACTGTGATCTTAACGTTTTCTTCAGCGAAGGAATAGACGTTATTTTCTAAGATGTTGGCTTGTGTTAATAACTTACCTGGATTGAAGCCCCATGGACTAACGTTTGCTGGAGCGTTGGAGGTAACGTGTGTCATGTATCTACGTGTTGGGTTATCAGCACTTAAATCAGAGACTAATTGAGCAACAGAGATGAATAAGTGAGCGTTGTTGCCTTCGGCTTTCCAGAAGAATTGGGTGTTACTTGTTTTCATGTAACCATTCATACGTTGGAAGTCTAATTTTGTATTGAAGGCATCTAATTGTTCTTGAGTATAAGCTGTTGCGCTATAAGCAGCGTTTGGTGTGCCTGTAGCTTTGAGCCATAAACCTGTATGATCAGCATCTGGATCTTTAACGATAGAAGCAGTATTGAAGAGGACGTGACCTAAGTCTTCAATGGCTAAGCCTGTTGTACCTGTATCGTTACGAATGAAGTAATCATAGAATTGATCTCTGCCTGTGAATTCAGCATTGGCTTCAACGAAGTCGAGTTCAGCGTAAGATTCGGCTGTGAAACCACCGAAGAAACGATAAACGCCTGTTTCAATGTTAGCGATATCTGTAAGGCAGTATTCTAAATTGAATTCGACTTTTGTCGCATCAGCGGCTGGTGTAAATGTAATAGCTTTGAAGTCTTCAGCTTTTGGAGCAGCATGACCGATGATGAAGCCATCACTTGGATTTGGATTTTCTTCAGTTGCTTCTGGGACTGTACCATCACCAGCTGTAACACCGAATGCGTATTCTAATTTGTCAGCAGCGGTATATAAGGTTTCACTACCTTTGAGTTGAACGTAAACCTTACCATCGTCTTTCTTGGCTAATTTAACATCATCAATGCTAGCAGCTTTGACTGGTTTTGGTGGTTCTTTACTTGTTGTAGGGGTTTGTTTGCTACCACTACTTGGTTTAGCACTGGTGGAACCATTTCCGCCACCACATGCGGCCAATGTCAATGTAGCAGCTAATGCTAAGACAGCAAATATTTTATTGTGTTTCATAGATTTCCGTTCCGTGCAAAAATAGCACATATGTTGCACAATTGCTTATGTGTGTTATTCGATTACTCGAAATAACTCGTACACGAATATATTAAATAATTATTGAATAGTTTTCAATAGAGAAAAAACTCCATTTATTGTGGGATGAATTATTCAACTTTTTTGAGGATTTTATATAGACAGGGCAAGAAAAAAATCCCCGTGCCTATATTTACGTTTTTTACAAAATAATAGGTTAAGGGATTCTTTTAACTATTGAGCGACGAATAAGTCTTTACCAGCGCCACACCAAGCACACTTATAATCTTCTGGAAGATCTTCGAATTTTGTGCCAGGAGCAATGCCTTGATTTGGATCACCTAAATCTTCGTCATTGACATAGCCACATGCTTGACAAACGTACTTCATATACTTCTCCTTTATTTTATCTCTTCAAAATCTGCTGCACCATGTTTACAAAGTGGGCAGACGAAATCATCAGGTAAATCACCTTCATGGACATAGCCACAAACCTTACAGACGTAACCTTTCTTCTTTTCAGTGTCTGGTTTTGGTTTGACGTTATTTTGGTAGTAGCTATACGACATTGTTTCGATGTTATTAATAATCTTACTTTCTGTGACGGAACAAATGAACATGCCATGTGTGCCTAAATCAACGTAGTTATCCACTTTTAAGGAAATAAAAGCATTGATGTAATTGGAAAGGACAACTAAACCGTTTTCGCTTCTCATTACTTCCTCACCCGCGAATTTATCAATGTCTTTACCAGATACGAAGCCATATTTTTGGAAAACGCTGAATGGAGCTTCGTTATTTAAACAGTTAACGTTAAGAACACCACTCTTTTTGACAATATCATGTGTGTAATTCATCTTGTTGATGTTAACCGCTACTCTTAATGGCGTATCTGTTAACTGTGAAACGGTATTGACGATACAAGCATTATCTTTCTTACCATCGTTAGAAGTAATAACATAAAGGCCATAGCCAATCTTAAACATTGCTTTAGGATCAAGTTCTGGTTTCTTTTCTTCTTTGAGTTCTTTCATCGCGCGATAATCACCACTTAAAGCGTCTGCTAGAAGGTTAATCTGTTCTTTGTTTTCTTCACTCATCGCTGAAAGAATTTTCACTGTTGGTTCAATGAAAGTTAAGTTCTTTTGATTAATGAGTTTATCTTTCATAACCTTTGCTGCTAGAGGTGCCCAAGAGCCATTTTCAATGAAGGCAATTTTCTTATTTTGGAAGTTACGTTCCACTAGGTGAGCGATAAATTCATCCATGAAAGGGAAAATACCAGCGTTATATGTGGTGGTCGCTAAGACAATCTTTGAATATCTAAAAGCATCTTCCACTGCTTCCGCCATATCGTCTCTAGCTAAATCTGTAATAGCAATCTTTGGAGTACCATTAGCCTCTAATTTTTCTTTAAGAAGTTCCACTGCTTCTTTGGTGTGGCCGTATACTGAGGTATAGAAAATAGCGACACCATCGGTTTCCGCTTGATAAGATGACCAAATATCATATTGTTTTAAATAATGTGGTAAGTCATCTTTGA
>JBGUGI010000053.1:0-2902 GCA_045111495.1 Bacilli bacterium
ACGACGTCCCATTCAGAGGCTAAGAATCTGGCTTTGACTTGTTCAGAGAAGGATAAGTCTAAAGCACCATCAAGTGTAACTTGGTTAGCGTCGTATAAAAGGATGAATTTATTGAGTTTTAAGTGACCGGCTAAGGAGATAGCTTCTTGAGAGATACCTTCTTGTAAGCAGCCATCACCGCATAAAGCGTATGTGTAGTGATTGCACACATCATCACCAAAGCTATAAAGCTTATTGACCATTTGTTCGGCCATTGCCATACCGACAGCTTGAGAGATACCTTGTCCTAAAGGACCAGATGTTGCATCCACACCATCAGTCCAACCATATTCTGGGTGACCTGGTGTTAAGGAATCGATTTGACGGAATCGTTTCATATCGTCCATGCTAATCTTATAACCACTTAAGTGAAGCATGGAATAAAGTAAGGCGGAAGCGTGTCCGCTGGAGAGGACGAATCTATCTCTATTGAACCATTTGCTGTCTTTTGGTGTAGCCACTAAATGTTTGGTGAATAAGGTATAGAGAGCAGGTGCGCTGCCTAACGCCATACCTGGGTGACCAGAATTTGCTTTGTTAATGGTGTCGATACAGAGTGATCTGATTGTCGCAATCGCTAATTGATCATTTTTGTTCATGTTGTTTAACCTTTCTGCATTAGTAATTATCTAGTATTTAAATAGTTTTTGTATAACTATGTTATAACCTATTTGTCGAATTTGATGCCTAATTCATCAAGTTGCGCTTGTGTAACGGTTGTAGGCGCATTTGTCATTGGGTCGACTGCTGCTAAGTTCTTAGGGAAGGCAATGACATCACGAATGTTGTCTGTGCCACCTAAAATCATTGCTAAACGGTCTAAGCCAAAGGCCATACCTGCGTGTGGAGGTGTACCGTATTGTAAGGCATCAACGAAGTAACCAAATCTTTCTTTGATTTCTTCATCGCTAAGGCCCAAGACTTCAAAGATTTTTCTTTGCATATCTTGGTCGTAAATACGAAGAGTGCCACCACCAGCTTCATAACCGTTAATGACGATGTCATAAGCATAGCTTAAGACCTTGGTTGGGTCACTATCTAAGTATTTAACATCTTCATCTCTTGGACGGGTGAAAGGATGGTGAGTAGCGACGATTGCCCCACTTTCCACGTCTCTTTCAAACATTGGGAAGTCGATGACCCATAATAACTCTTAGGTTCCTTCTTTGATGAGACCAAGTTTACGTCCGTACTTAAAGCGTAACGCACCTAATAAAGGCGTAACACGATTATCATTGCCTGCAGCGATGATTACTATGTCATTATCCTTTAAAGCTAATCTTTCATTTAAGGCCTTGATTTCGTCTTCTAAAAGGAATTTTAGGAAGGAACCGGTTAATTCCCCGTTCTCCTTTTTAAGGACGGTTAAACCGCCTAAACCGAATTTCTTGGCTTCGAGAGTTAAATTATCGATAACTTTACGGGAAGTTTGATCCGCTACGCCGTTAACAACGATCGCTTTAATAGCTTCTGCACTTTGATAGCCAGCAAAGGTGGTATTCACAAAAATATCTTTGATATTATTGAGTTCAATGCCGAATCTTGTATCTGGTTTATCACTGCCGAAACGGTCCATAGCTTCTTTATAAGTCATTTGTCTTAATGGAAGTTTGACGTCATAGTTAATTGTGGCTTTAAAGATATCTTTAATTAATTGTTCCATCAACGCTAAGAATTGATTTTGGTCTAAGAAAGATGTCTCAATATCAATTTGTGTGAAGTCTGGTTGACGGTCTGCTCTTAAATCTTCATCTCTAAAGCATCTAGCGATTTGGTAATATCTTTCAAAACCGGCCACCATGAGTAATTGCTTAAACATTTGTGGGCTTTGTGGTAAGGCGTAGAATTGACCTTTATGCACACGGGAAGGCACTAAATATTCTTTTGCACCTTCAGGTGAGGATGCGCAAAGCATTGGGGTTTCGATTTCGATGAAGTGATTCTTGTGCATGAAATTATGTGTGGTCATCTTAATGGTGTCGCGCACATCAAAATAGTGTTGCATGCAAGGACGACGTAAGTCGAGATAACGATATTTTAATCTTGTATCTTCTAAGGCGTCTGTTTCATCAGCGATGATTAAAGGTGTAGTTTTTGCGGTGTTTAAGAGCACAATCTCACTAGCGTTGACTTCAATTTCACCACTTTTGAGTTTTGGATTTGGTGTGGCTCTCTTAGCAACTTCACCTCTCACTTGAATGACGTATTCATTTCTGACATCAGGAATTTCTAAACCGTCGTTAACGACGATTTGGACGATGCCATAACGGTCTCTTAAGTCGATAAATAACAAAGAGCCGAGATTTCTTCTTTTACTGACCCAACCGATTAAAGTGACTTTCTCACCAACGTTATTGAGTCCTAATTCGTTGCTGTAATGACTTCTTTCCATAAAGCTTTTCCTATCTTTAATAATTATTTGTCTTCACCCATTTCTTTAGAAATAGTTTCGACTAATTTATCTAACGGACAACTCTTTTGTTCCGTAGAAGTTAAGTTTTTAATGATGACTTCTTGTTTATTGACTTCGTCATCACCAATAATAACGGCAAATTTAGCGCCTTTTCTTTCAGCGCGCTTGAACATATTGCCGAGTTTGACATCTTCATAACAGATATCAGTTCTATAAGCATTTAAGCGTAATTCACTAGCCACGCTTAAAGCCATTGCTTTAGCGTTCATGCCCAAAGGCATAATGTAGATTTCTACAGGGTTATTAATATCGCTCGGTAAAAGATTATCGTCTTTAAGGACACTATATAATCTTTCCACACCGAAGGAGAATCCCACCCCAGCGGCATCTGGACCACCGAGTTCTTTCACGAGTTTGTCGTAGTGACCACCCGCGCCAATGGCACCATAG
>JBGUGI010000054.1:0-2638 GCA_045111495.1 Bacilli bacterium
GAAGGTGGAGAAATGGTCTATTCTACTTGTTCATTTTCTTTTGAAGAAGATGAGGAAGTTATCGAACATTTATTAAATAATACTGACGCCGCTATTAAAGAAATAGAGGTTAATCCTTTATACTTTGTTAATCCAAGTAAACCATTAGGCATTCATTTATTGCCTTCTTTATTTCCAGGTGAAGGCCACTACGTCTGTTTAATTAAAAAACCAGGTGTTCTAAAAGAAACTAGCGCTAAGCCAATTAAAGGTAAACCGCTTTTTGATATTCCTAATAATGGTTATCAGGTGCAACAAAAATACGGCGACTTTTTATATCTCGCTGATAAGGAATTCAATTATAAATACTTAAACGTGATAAGAAACGGTGTCAAAGTGGGACAAATAGATAAAGGTGATATTCGTTATGATTACCACTACGCCCATTTTGTTAATGAGTTTAGTAGCGTTATGGATATTACTCAAGAGGAGCTAAAGAGATACTATCTTGGGGAAAGTATTAATCGTAACGCCCCTAAAGGCTATGTCCTTTTAAGATATGAAGGAATTAATGTTGACATCGCTAAAAGCGATGGACGCATCGTTAAAAATCGTTTACCAAAAGGATTACGCAAAAAGCTTTGTTAAATAATCTGGTTGAAGCGATAATTCTTTTCTTTCGCTTCGCTCATAATCTTATGATCAAGAGGTCTTAAGTGATAGGTGATTTCCTTTTGAATCATCTTTCTAGTAATTTCCGCTAGGTCAGATGTATTCAAATTGGCGTATTCTTCAGGTTTAATTGGTTTCAAGAATGAAACATAAACTGGATATCTTTTAAACTGAGGTTTCATCTTTAAGACACGATATGTACCCCATATAGCGGCAGGAATAATAGTTACTCCTGCTTTCATAGCAGGTCTAAATGTGCCGTGATGGAACTCACCAACGGGTAGTTGTTGGTCATGTATTCTTGTGCCTTCTGGGAAAATCATCCAGTTTCTTTCTCTCTTTTTTAAATCATCTTCCACTTGCAACATCACTTTTAGTGATTGTCTTAAATTATCACGTTTGATTGTTTTAACATCTAGGGCTTTAATCGCTGTCTTAAGAAGTGGCACTTTATTTAATTCTTCTTTACCAACAAATGTTGTTGGGGTAGGAATAGCCACTAAGAAAGGTAATGGATCAAAAGCGGACATGTGATTACACACTAAAAAGAATGTTTCATCTTGTGGAATGTTCTCTAAACCAAAGAAATGTAAATCCACTTGTAAAGCGTCGGATGTTTGTTTAGAAATCTTTCTAAATTTAGCGTGACGCATTGGAAATGGGTATTTTTCTAAATGTTTAGACCATCTCTTGAACGTGAAAAGACAGGCCCCTAATAGGCGACCACCGACTCTTAACACTGCTCTTGAGTAATGAAACATAACGATTTACCTTTTACTGATTGTGTTCTTTTAAATTTGATGGGAAATGACGCATTTCAGTTGCTAGTACATATAATCCTAGTTCAGGACAATGCTCGATTCTACCGAAAATGCACACAAAGTGACCATTAGGCACTTTCGTAAGTGGATTAGATGTGCTTCTATCCCAGTACATCACTGGAATTTTGCTAACCACCACTTTGTCCTCAATCGCGTCGATCGTTTCTAAATTGATTAAACGGAAGCGCGGATACTCTTTAATTATATCATCCGCTTGTCCGAGTAATGAAACCGTAGAAATCATATTAGATTTCCTCCTTTCTCGCATTATTACCTATAGATGAGTAATAATGATGATCCTGGAAGAAAACCGTTTTTAACTGTGAGTTTGTTTTTAGTGTCCGCACCATCGATGACCGTGTAATAGTCATCTAATTCAAATTGAATCTTTTCACTTGTTGGATTAATCAGAATGACGAATTCTTTTTCGTTAGCGATAACGTTTTTCCCTTTACAAGAGAGCACATAAACACCGTTATCCCAGTGCGATATTTCAAAGAATCCTTTCATCTCCGAAGCGGAAGTTAAACGAGTAAAAGCTAGTTTCTTACGCAGGATATTGAAAAGTCTGAAACGATTGACCATGTCAAAACGTTCATCGATGAGACGATAATTGAGATTGTTAACCCCAAGTGTCTTGTAGGTATTGTCTAATCCATCTTTGCTCTGTCCAATTTCTTGACCAGCATGGATTAAAGGAATACCAAATGAGAGAAGAAGAATTTGATTGCCCAAAGACACACGGTCTAAGTGCGTTTTTTCATCTTCAAAAGCGTTAGAAACGAGCAATTTATCATAAAGTGTATTGTTATCATGACATTCGAGATAATTAACACTTTGATTAGCGTTATTAAACATTGGTTGGTAGGATAATGGTAAAACACCAGCGTGGAAAGCATAATCTAAGCCAAATGCATAGCTGGTATTACCACAGATATAGCCTTTTTCGTGAAGTGAGTATGAGGATGATGGTCCTTTAACAATGTCGCGATATGTATCGTTGAAGAAACCAATTTCTTTAAGCGCAGCAAAGTTATTTTTACTGGCCTTTTCTTCTTTTGGTAACTCTTCGCCCATATCCCAGCCTTCACCATAAATAATGGCGTCTTTTTTAATCTTTTTCGCCTCTTGATGGCAAGCTTTAACGGTCGCAATATCAAGTAAGC
>JBGUGI010000055.1:0-5361 GCA_045111495.1 Bacilli bacterium
TCTAAAAAGCCTCTTTTCTTTATATTTATAATTATTCATAATTAAATCATGGAAAAGCTTACCAAATCACCAAGACTTAATTATCTCCTTGGAGGTATGGGCATTTTTAATCAATATGATGTGATTAATCATTTGCCACATCGTTATGATGATTATTCTTATACCGATGAAAAGACCATTACCGATAAACAAAAAGTGGTCCTTTTAGGTAAGGCTATTTCTGTTCTTAAAGTCATTCCTTCTAAAGGGGTCAGCGTAATCACCTTTGATTTCATGTCTCAATCTAGGAAGTATTATAAAGTCGTTTTCTTTAATCAGCAGTACTTAGCAAAGATGATTAAAATCGATGAAGAATACTCCATCATCGGTACCTTCAACATGAAGAGAAACGAAGTGGATGGACAAAAGATTATTAAAGGACAAGTACCACCTGAAGAGAGGTTAAAGCCTGTTTATTCACTTCCACGTGATTTCCAGAACCGCTTATTCGCTAATATGGCGCTTAGAAGTCTGAAAGAATTAGAAGGTAAAATCTTCTCTTTAGTCCCATATGATTATTTAAATAAATATCGTTTAGTTAATAAAGAAGTCGCTCTTAACTGGGCACATCATCCAAAAGACTATAAAGAAGTTACTCAAGCCTTACGTCATCTAAAGTATGAAGAAGCTTTACTCTTCTCTTTAAAGAACCAACTAATTAGAGAAAGTAACAAGTCGTTATCAAAGATTAGAAAAGAACCAATAGATCTAGACATTTGTGCACCTTTTATCAATTCTCTTCCTTATAAATTAACTGAAGACCAAGAGACTGCCGCTAGAGAAATTATTGAAGATATGAATCAAAGCGGATTAATGTATCGCTTACTTCAAGGCGATGTTGGTACGGGTAAAACTTTAGTCTGTTTTGTAGCGTTGTTTGCTAACTTTTTAAGAGGCGACCAAGGCGCTTTAATGGCACCGACAGACGCCTTAGCCAGACAACATTACGCTAATGCGGTGAAGCTATTTAAAGACACAAAAGTGAAAGTCGCTTTGCTTTTAGGTTCAACTCCTGCTAGCGAGAAAAAACAAATCAAAGCGGATTTAAAAGAAGGTTATATAGATTTAATCATTGGCACTCATGCTTTATTCACCAAAGATACCGTTTATTCTTCCCTTGGTTTAGTGGTTATTGACGAACAACATAGATTCGGTGTGAACCAAAGAATTGCTTTAGCGAGTAAGGGTGATCATGCTGACTTACTAATGATGTCCGCCACACCAATTCCTCGTTCCTTAGCGTTAACTCTTTATGGTGATTTAGATATCTCCACTTTATATACGTTCCCCGCCACCAAGCGTGATGTTAAAACTATCATCGTTAATACCGAGGATGAAAAGATCTTTAAAGCGGTTGATTATGCATTAAATAACAATAAACAAGTTTATGTTATTGCTCCATTAATTGACTTCAGTGAAGATGGAAGATTTTCTGTTGAGCAACTATACGCTAGATATGTTTTAAGATACCGCTCTAAGGTGGGGTTATTACACGGCAAAATGAAACAAGAAGAAAAAGAAGAAGTTCTAGAGAAATTCTATAGTGGTGAAATTAAGATTCTTGTTTCGACACAAGTCGTTGAAGTTGGCATTGATGTTAAAAACGCTAATATGATGATTATCTATGATGCCACTAATTTTGGTTTAGCTTCTCTTCATCAATTAAGAGGTAGAATTGGCCGTGATGGTTCTAAGAGCTTTTGCTTATTAGCCAGCAATGAAGAAGATACCGATAAGTTAGACATCTTAACCAAAAGTGAAGATGGCTTCGTTATCGCTGAAGAAGATATGAAACAAAGAGGACCTGGTGAATTAGCCGGTACTCGTCAAGCCGGTATTCCAGACTTTGCGTTCTTAAATGTTGTGGATGATTATAAGATTTTCGTTGTCGCTAGAGATGACGCTAAAGAGATCTTAAAAAATAAAAACGAAAAGAAATATCAGTGGCTTATCAAGCACGCTACTTCGTTAATAAATCAAGAAGACATCAAAAAAGCTTAGCGTTTTTGTATCCTCTTATTCGTCTAATTAGTGAAAGCGAAAGATTATTATGACTAAAAAAGCAAAAACTTGGATAATTATCGGTTCTATCGTTGGCGGTTTAGCCCTTGCCTTTGGTGCGGTCGTAATTTACTTTAATTCGCCGTTAGCACCATTTGCTAGAGGTGGCGAATTGATAAAGATGAACGCCAAAAAGATTGGCAAAACTGCCTTCCAAGAAGAAAAGAAAGTAAAGATTAAAGACCACGAATTCACTTATTACAATGTAAGAAGTGATTCTGAAGGAAACTGGATTCTTGTTGATAACACTAGTTATATCATTAATAAAGACATTGTCTTTGGTTTCAGATTTAAAAATAATGGTGGCCTAGTTAAAATAACTAGCTATGAAAACTCTATGGAACCAAGAAGTATGGGCGAGTTTTACGAAGATCCCAGTTACACCTCATACAGCGTTCACGCTGGCTTCAAAATAATGGCGGATGAATCAGTTGATATATCCGAATACCCTGATGGATTTAACTTAGGGATATTTGAACATTGGTGTTAAGCAAAAATGACTGTTCTTATTGGACAGTTATTTTTTGTTTAGAAGTATTCGCGCATTCATGCTAGAATAGTAAATCGAGGATTTACTTATGAAAATTGCTGTAGATGCGATGGGCGGAGATAATGGTAGTAAACCAATTGTCGAAGCCATTAAAGAATTCTTAAAAGAAAACAAAGATGTTGAAATTATAGCGTTTGGTAAAGAAGAAGAACTCCAAGAGCTCTCTTCTATTTGCCGTGTTGTTAACGCTCCTGATATTGTGCCAATGGAAGCTGGTGCTTTGGAAGTTTTGAGAATGAAAAACTCTTCCATGTGCAAAGCTGTTTCTATGATGAAAGAAGAAGGTTTTGATGCGGTGATATCCGCTGGATCTACCGGTGGCTTTTTAAGCGCTGCAACTTTAATTCTTAAAACAATTCCTGGTGTTAAACGTTCTTGCTTAGTAACTTGTTTTCCAACAAAGATTAAAGGTAAGAAAGTTGTCGTCTTAGATGTTGGTGCAAATAATGAAAATAACGCTGAAGAATTAGTGCAATTCGCCTATATGGGTAAAGCCTATAATCAAGCCTTATTTGCCACCAAAGAACCAAAGACATATTTATTAAGCAATGGTGCAGAAGAACACAAAGGTTCACCTTTGGTGAAAGAAGCACATAAATTATTAAAAGAAGCTAAATTTGAAGGTTTCCAAGGCAACATGGAAGCACGTGATGTTTTAAACGGTGACGCTGATATTATTGTTGCTGATGGCTTCTCTGGTAATGTCATGCTTAAAGGTATGGAAGGCATTGCCAAAATGATGAGTGGCATGATTAAGAATAATTTCAAAAAGAACTTATGGACAAAGTTAGGCTACTTACATGTTCGTAAGGGTTTTAAAGATATGTCAGAAACCATGGATTATAAGTCCACAGGTGGGGCCATGCTTTTAGGCATTAATGGCGTTGTTGTGAAGGCCCATGGTAATAGTGATGCCTATTCCTTCAAAAGCGCTTTAAAAGTGGCTAAACAAATGATCGATTATCAAGTGGTTAATAAAATTAAGGAGAGCTTAGGTCATGAGTAATGTCTGTGATTTATTAAAGAAACTACATATCACATATAAAGACATTGCTATTTATGAGCAAGCTTTGACGCACCCTTCATATAATGGTGAAGTAAATACTAAACACCAAGACTATGAGAAATTAGAATTTATGGGGGATGCTGTTTTAGGCTATGTTACTGCGGATTTAGTTTATAAGAATAGACCAGAAATGAGTGAAGGCAACTTAACGAAGTTAAGAAGTGTTTTGGTTTCTACGAAACCATTAGCGGCCTACGCTCGTAAGATTCATTTAGATGAATATGTTCGTATTGGTCATTCCATTACCCAAACACAAGTCAAAGAAAGCGACAAGATTTTAGAAAATGTTTTCGAATCATTAGTGGGCGCAATCTATTTAGATGCTGGCTTAAACAGCGCTTATCGTTTTATCAAGAAGGTTTTGCTTAACGACATCCTTTCCTATGATGCCGATAACTTAACCGACTATAAAACCAAGCTCCAAGAAGAAATTCAAGCGGAGCATCGTGACGCTGTGCAATATGTCACAGTCTCTCAAAGCGGTCCAGCGCATGACCGCACCTTTACTGTCCAAGTAAGATATAACGATATCATTTTAGGAACTGGCACTGGTAAGAGCAAAAAGAAAGCCGAAGAAATGGCGGCTAAAGATGCGCTTAGTAAAAGGAGTGTCCTCTAATGGGTCTAATTGCTTTTCTAAAAGAAAAATTTGCCAAGAAAGATAAAAAGATTGATAAATATCAAGAAGGCTTAAGCAAGTCTCGTAAAAACTTCTCTAGCAAGTTGAATAGTCTTAGTGAACGTTATAAAACCGTTAACCAAGATTATTTTGATGAACTTGAACAAATCTTAATTGAAAGTGACGCTGGTATTTCATTTACCTTAAACGTCATTGAAGAAGTACTCAATCAAAGTAAAAAAGATCACATCACTGATCCAAAACAAATTAATGAAATCTTGGTCGATAAAATGTTCGTAGGCTATGCGGAAAAAGGTGACATTCAAAACGATGTCGTCTTTAGAAAAGACGGCCCAACAGTTTTATTAGTGGTGGGCGTTAATGGTGTTGGTAAAACCACAACAATCGCAAAACTCGCTCATCGTTACCTTAACCAAGGTAAGAAAGTTCTTCTTGTGGCCGCGGATACATTCCGTGCGGGCGCCGTCGAACAATTAACCACATGGGCGGAAAGACTTAAAATCAATATCGTGACTGGTAAACCAGAAAGCGATCCTGCTTCTGTTGCCTATGATGGTGTAAAGAAAGCTAAAGAAGATAATATCGATTTAGTGATCGTTGATACCGCTGGTAGACTACAAACCAAAAACAATCTCATGCTTGAACTCGGCAAGATTAAACGTGTCATGAGTAAAGAGATTCCAGATGCACCACATGAAACATTCTTAATCATTGATGCTACAACTGGTCAAAATGGTGTTGTGCAAGCTAAAGCCTTTAAAGAAGTAACTGATTTAACTGGTATTGTCATTACCAAAATGGATGGTACATCTAAAGGTGGTATCATCTTAGCGATTAGAGATGAATTAGGTGTTCCTGTAAGATTTATCGGTCTTGGTGAAAAGATGGATGATTTAGAGGAATTTGACCTTGACAAATACCTCTATGGTTTATGTGTGGAGAATAACTAATGGATAAGATTAAAAAGACTATTCGTTACAATTCTTTACTGAAGATATATGGTAA
>JBGUGI010000056.1:0-5062 GCA_045111495.1 Bacilli bacterium
GGGTTTGGCTGTTCGCCAATTAAAGTGGTACGCGAGCTGGGTTCAAAACGTCGTGAGACAGTTTGGTCCCTATCTGTCGTGGGCGCAGGAAGTTTGATAGGATCTGTCCTTAGTACGAGAGGACCGGGATGGACATAGCAATGGTATATCGGTTGTCACGCCAGTGGCATGGCCGGGTAGCTACCTATGGAATGGATAAACGCTGAAAGCATCTAAGCGTGAAGCCAACCTAAAGATGAGACTTCCCATTCGAAAGAAGTAAGACCCCCTGAAAGTTACAGGGTTGATAGGTTAGAAGTGTAAGCATAGTGATATGTTCAGCTGACTAATACTAATAGGTCGAGGACTTAATTTCTTAAGATTTTTAATCGAATCCCAAAAGTAAAATTTAAAGTTATTTATTAACAAGAAAGCTAACATGTGGTAATATTCAGTTTTGAGAGAATAATTTCTCTTAATAAAAAGTCTGGTGGCGATGGCGCGGTGGACACACCTGTTCCCATCTCGAACACAGAAGTTAAGCACCGTAGTGGCGAAGATATCCGAAAGGACAAAATAGCGAGCCGCCGGGCTTTTTATTTTATAGCGACTATATTAGAATATAGTTAATCAATATGAACATTAATTTAAAACCAATATACAGTTTCCTCCATAAAAAGAATAAAGATCTCATGAATGAAGACTTGCTCTTTATTGATGAAATCAATAACTTCTTAGTGCAAGAAGATTTATTAATCGTGGAGAACGCTAAAGATGCCTTATTTAACATCATCCTTATTGGTTCAGGTGGAACAGAGAATCTCTTCTTAAAACAATTAAAAGAAGATGATGAACCAATCGTTATTTTATCCACTTCACGTAATAACTCTCTTCCAGCCTGTCTAGAAATCAAAACATACCTAGAAAATCACAACAAATTATGCTTTTTGCTCGCTGGAGACGAAAATCATATCGCTAACATGATAAAACACATTGCCTCCATTATCAGCGCTTACAAGAGCGTTAAAGATAATAGATTAGGTCTCATCGGTGGTGCATCATCTTGGCTTATTGCTTCTCCAGTTGAACCAAAAGTTATTTACACCAACTTCAAACAAAATATCATCAAGATCAAGATGAGTGAATTAGAGGAACTAATCGAACAAGAAGAAAAAGAAATGCTCGATTTAAAGCATATTAACCACTCCAACGAACTCATTGCCAAAGCGGATAATCAAGAAGACCTAGAAATGGCCTTAGTCATTTATAACGCTCTTAAAAAGCTAGTAAAGAAATATAACCTAAATGGGTTAACAATCCGCTGCTTTGACATCATTAAGAAATATAAAAACACCGCTTGTCTTGCCTTAGCGTTACTTAACGAAGAAGGCATTACTGCGGGCTGTGAAGGTGACATCCATAGCTTAGTCACTATGCATATTGTTAATTCATTAACAAATCGTAGTTCTTTTATGGCTAATCCTTCAAAATTTAATTACGAAGATCAATCAGTCATGCTTGCTCATTGCACAGTGCCACTTAATATGGTGACATCATTTAAATTAATGACACATTTTGAAAGTGGGTTAGGAATTGGCATCAAAGGTGAACTTCCAGAAGGTCGTGTCACTTTATGTAAAATCGCTCCTGATTACACACTCGAAAATACTTTGTGCATCCCAGCAACAATTAAAGAAAATCTTAATTTAGCTAACTACTGCAGAACGCAAATATTAGTTGCGCTAAATGAAGATGGTTTACTCGAATTATTAAAAGCCAGTTTTGGCAATCACATCATCGTGGCATATGGCGATGTCTATCAAGATTTCTTGCCATTACTCTCATTATTAAGACGATAATGTGTCAATTTATGTGACAATATTAGGATTTTGCGTCACGAAGTTTGACATCATAGCGTTTACTTTGTAAAATAACCTTACTTTATGGAAAAGAAAATGAATGCGACCCCAGTGGTCTATCATACAGCAGATATCAAAGAAGCAACCCGCAAAGCCGCTTTTGCGTGTTATGGTGTTGCGAGCATTGCCAAACGCGAAGATACCCATCGCGTTGACAAAAGACTTAAGAAAGGAATTATCGAGGATGCGATTTATGTGAAGAAATTCCCAAATCGCACTTTTACCGTTGATGTTTATTTAGTGCTTTCTAACGAAGTTAAAATTACTGAAACTCTCGTAGAATGCCAAAAAACTATTATGTATCAGCTCAATAAAGCGTTTAGCAATTTGTGCACCCGCGTCAATGTTTACGGTGAAAGCTTATCCTCTCACTAATAAATATGAAGACTTTAAACGGACAATCTCTAAAACAACTCTTAATATCCGGTTCCAATAACTTATACAATCACTATCCAGAAGTGGATGCTTTAAACGTATTCCCAGTTCCAGATGGTGATACCGGTATGAATATGAACTTAACATTAACTTCTGGTAGCAAAGAAATTCAAAACAGAAGTGATGAATCAGCATATGAAATCTCCAAAGTTTTCTCTCGTGGCTTATTAATGGGCGCTAGAGGTAACTCTGGTGTTATTACTTCTCAAATCTTCCGTGGCTTTTCTAAAGGCTTAGATGGTTTAGAAGAAGTTGATGCTCAAGCCTTCTCCGCTGCCTTCCAAAAAGGTGTTGAAGTGGCTTATAAAGCGGTCGTTAATCCAGTCGAAGGTACAATCCTTACTGTTATTCGTGAATCATCTCAATTCTTAGCGGATAACGTCAAAGATAACATGAGCATTGAAAAATGCTTAGATCTCATGCTTCAAGAAGCAAGAGAATCCTTAAAGAGAACTCCAGAACTCTTACCAGTCTTAAAAGAAGCTGGTGTTGTGGACTCTGGTGGTACAGGTTTAATTCGTATTTTAGAAGGTATGAGAATTGCCGCTGGTGGTGATGTCGTTGAAAGAAGTCAAGCCACAGCAACAGAAGCTCAATCCTCAGTTGAAGAAGGCGAAGAAGAAGGATATTTGTTAGAATTCATCTTGAAATTATTAAAAGAAAAGAAAGCCTTCAACGAAAATAGATTCTCCAATTTATTAAGCACAAATGGTGATGACTTAGTGGTCAACGTCAAAGATGATAACGTTAAAGTTCACATTCGCGCGCTCAACCCAGGTGATATTTTAAATTACGCACAACAATTTGGTGAATTCCTTAAAGTTAAATTAGTGAACCTCAAAGTTGGTGATTCTTCTGAAGAATTAGACTTCGAAGAGGAAGAAGAAAATAAAGAGAAAACAGAATATGCGATGATCAGTGTTTCCGCTGGTCAAGGCATTGAAGACTTCTTAAAAGAAATTGGTGTTTCCGTCGTTGTTAAAGGCGGTCAAACCATGAACCCAAGTAGTGAAGACTTTGTCTCCGCCATTAAGAAAGCTAACGCTCGTAACGTCTTCATCTTCCCAAATAACTCCAACATCGTGATGGCAGCTTCCCAAGCTTGTGAAATGGTGGAAGACGCTGATACAAACGTTTACGTTATTCCAAGTAAGACTATTCCTCAAGGCATTAGCTCTGCGATTATGTTTAACCCAGAAGCTGATCCAGAAGAAAACTTCCGCAGCATGAAAGCCGCTCTTAAGAACGTCAAATCTGGTGAAGTGACATTCGCTATTAGAGATACAGAAATCGGTGGCGTTAAAGTCAAAAAGAATGATTTCATCGGTATTTTTGAAAAGGATATCGTTGTTGATAACCCAGATAAAATCGCGACACTCATGACCTTACTTGAAAAGATGGTGGATGATGAATCAAGCATTATCACAATCTTAGTGGGTGAAGATGTTAATGAAGAAGAAATGAATAAAATCACTGAAATGATCGGTGAAAAATTCTCTGATCTTGACCTCGATATTAGACAAGGTAATCAACCAGTTTATTCCTTCTTAATTGGTATTGAATAAACCAAAATTACAAGAATGATAAAGACCACAAAAGTGGTCTTTTTTTATGTTTTTCCCTCTTTATTACTAAAAGTAATCGTGTCATAATAGAATCGATAAAAGAGAGGAAACAATTATGAAAAATAATGTTAAAGCTTTTGCGGTGTCTTTAGTGGCCCTTGTTTCTTTATGTGCTTGCTCACAAACAAAGTACGCTGATGAAACCGATGAAGCGATTATTAATCAATTAGAGGTCGTCAATCGTGAAGATGGCGTTTATGGAAACATTTATCTTCCAACCGAAATTGAAGGAGCAACAGTGGCTTGGAAAAGCGCTGATAAGAAAGTTATCGATACAATCGGTGATGAACAAAAAGCTCCAGGTGTTGTCCATAGACAAGCAGAAGATAAAACTGTTAAATTAACCGCGATTATTGATAAGGATGGCACTAAGACACAATACGAACAAGAAGTCTTAGTTAAAGCCGCTCCTCAAGAGATTAAAGACGAAGACTATAAGGCCTATTTATTTGGTCACTTTGTTGGTGAAAGCTATGGTAAAACAGTCGGCGGTCAAAAAGTCGCGACAGGTGAACAAATGTTCTTCGCTTTAGCGGATGTTGGCCAAGGCTTAAAATTCAAAGATATGAATGGTTCTAAAATGAATAACTTAAAACCAGTCTTATCTAGTGATGTTGGTGAAAGAGGTGTTAGAGACCCATTCATCTGCCGTTCACCTGAAGGTGATAGTTTCTATTTAATCGCTACTGACTTATCCGTTTATACAAGAGGCGGTTGGGGCAATAACAATGGTACTGGTAAGTTCACAATTACTGGTAGCCACAGCATCACTCTTTGGGAATCTCACGATTTAGTGAATTGGACTGATGCGAGATTAATTGAAGTGGCTGCGCCTAACGCTGGTATGGCTTGGGCTCCAGAAATGATTTATAGCGAAGAAACTGGTGAATATGTCATCTTCTTCTCTTCCACAATTATCGAAGATAAAGCCATTCATGAACGTGATTGCATCTACTATACAACCACAAGGGACTTTGTCCACTTTGGCGAAACAAAGAAATTCATTAAGAATCAACCATATCCAGAAGGTAAAGAAGACCCTCAAAAACAACAAGATTCACCAAAAGCCATTAATAATAATGAAAGAAAGATTATTGATGCTTC
>JBGUGI010000057.1:0-2861 GCA_045111495.1 Bacilli bacterium
TAGTTAGGAATCTTTTTAATTGTGGCAGGAATGGTAATCTTTTCAATATTGGTATTATTTCTTAAGAAATTTTCACCTAAAGCAGTGACGGATTTGCCGTTAAATGAAGTAGGAATAACAATCTCACTAACATTTTTACCTTCATCAGTTAAAGAGATGGTATAACCATCTTCGTTTTCCACGAATTCATAGTATCCTGTGCCCCATTTAGCAGTAAGAACACTGACATCAGTGTATTCCCAAGTACCAGAAGTTGGTATCGCTGTTGTTTCGTTTGAGAACCATCCTAAGAAGGTGAAACCAGTATTAACTGGTGTGCCTAAATCATAGGCTTCACCATAAGTCACATTCATGACACTATCAGGTTGACCGTTACTTGGTTTTAAAGTGATTTGTTTACTGACACCATGAGCATCATATAGAGCTTTAGTGGAGAAAGATTTAGTGATATTAGTTAATTCTTTGTCCCAACCTTTAAAAGTGTAATAGTAGGCGGAAGTAGCTTCTCTAGTTGGTGTTTCTCCATAATATGTCGCTGTTCCTTGATAATATACGACGTCTGTGTAAAGCAATTGATTGTCGTAGTTATAGAATTTAACAGTGTATTCAACGTTTGTGGTTGAGTATTGAGCAATACGAACACAGTCTGCTGTGATGTTTTCTAATGGACCATCCCAGCCAGTAAATGTATATGTAAATTCAGGAGTATTTGTTCTTGTTGGAGTGGCACCTGTATAGGTAGCGTTCTTGCCTTCTTCAACATTTACTTCTTGAAGTATTGTGCCATCATAGTTTTTGAAAGTTACTTTATAGTAAATGGTCACCGGTTTTAATGTTTCGTTATATTGGGCAACGCAGATTAAATCTTCAGTGATATTCTCTAAAGAATGATCCCAACCTTTAAAAGTATATGTGCGTTCAGCGTCTTCTTCTCTTGTTGGAGTTGGACCCATATATGTCGCAGTTTTACCCGCTTCAACATATGTTTCATATAGCAAAGTGCCATCATAGTTCTTAAATGAGACAGTGTATTTAGTTTGAGTTTCACTAAACTGGGCGACACGAACACAGTCGCTTGTGATGTTTTCTAAAGATGCGTCCCAACCAGTGAAAGTATAGGAGTGTGTTGGAGTATTTGGTTTAGTTGGAGTTTGGCCTGTATAAACCGCAGTATGTCCTTCTTCGACAGTTACTTCTTGTAATAATGTATCATTGTAGTTTTTGAATGTTACTTTGTAATAATTAGTAACAGGTTTTAAGGTTTCGGTAAATTGGGCCACACGAACACAATCACTTGTAATATTTTCTAATGGTTGATCCCAACCACTGAAAGTATAGGTGCATTCAGCGGTTTCCATTCTAGTTGGCGTTGGACCAGTATAAGTAGCGGTTTCCCCTTCTTTCACCACTGTTTCGCTTAATAAAGTACCATCATAGTTCTTAAAAGAAACTATGTAGTTCACTACAACAGGTAAGCTACTAATTGAGGATGTACTTGATATCGAGGAGACACTACTTGTGGATGATAAACTAGATATAGAAGAAACACTACTGATAGATGATTGACTACTTGTAGTGGGTTCACTGCTTACCACAGGTTTTGTTTTTGTATTTGAGGTAGATATACCAATGGCTATACCAGCGCCGATACCGACAGCTAATGAAGCCACTATTGAAATGATTATAGGAAGTTTTTTCATTTTATCTTCTCCTTATAAAACGAATAAAATTCGTAGCACTAAATAATAGATATTTATTAAGTAATAATCAATACATTTTAAATAAACAAATTGTAAACTTTTCACTTTTGGCTATTTGTCATCTTAAAAGAACGAAAATTTATGATGCATTCTTAAAAAAACAGTACTGAATGAATCAATACTGTTATTTGTGCTTATTTAATTAGTAGTCCACCATTTCTAATCGTTTAGAAGACGTTCGATAAACAAGAATATGTAGTAGGAATGATAAGATAATTGCTCCCGCTAATATAGCAAATTGAATACCGAGATGAAGATTATTCAATACTCCTAAACCAGGAATATATGGTAAACCAATAGTTACCACACCGATATATACGACAAATCCTAAGATGGTAAATAAAGTCGACATGACGATAGATTTACCATTTTTATAATAGATAGGGAAGAATATGATATCAGCGATCGCATAACCAATAATAGCGAAGGCTAAGACAAGAACATAACTATTAAGACCTAATCCAGGAATGACATATTCTTTTGGATTTTCACTATTTACAATAATAGCATCGTTTATCATTCTTGCTACAGGATATAAAGCACTCATGATGAGCATAAAGGCTACTTGCATGATAATCACGGTGATTATTCTGGCCATGACGATATCTTTTTTTCTCACTGGTAATAAGGTGGAATAGAGTAAATCATTACTTTGTTGTCCTTTGTTCGCTCCTAAAAAGAGGATTGGATAACAGGCTAAGATGTAGATGAATCCAATGCCTAATGGATATGAAGGAATAAGAATCATCAATGGGAATAAAGCAACAAAAATATAGCAAATAGGATGCATGGATAAGCGCATCTCTTTATAAATCAAAGCTTTCATCTTCTTTCTTGCTCCTTTCAATGTAGACCATAATTTGTTCTAAATCTGGTTCTTGTGGTTCAATTTTGTTTTTAATAAAGAGATCTTTTTTATCTGGACTGATTAATCCTTCAATACGATCATCAAACTCTTTATAAGCGATATATTCATTTAACAACTCTTTGTTACAAGATTTGTCTTTGACAAATAAGTAGGAATTAACAAAGTCATTTTTTGTACCTGAATAAATGATTTCTCCATCATGTATATAGGTGATATCACTCGCACATTTATCT
>JBGUGI010000058.1:0-11461 GCA_045111495.1 Bacilli bacterium
CCACCACATGAACAAATCAATAATCTCGCCACCACTTCAAGCAAGAAATTTACAAATAAAGAACGTGGCTATCTCGAAATCACAACCGAAGAAGAAGAACTCTTAAGAGCGGTTGGCCAAGATTACGATAAAGTCATTGTCATCATGAATTCTACAAACGTAATGCAAATGGACTTCATGTCATATATTGATGGTTTAGACGCATGTTTAATTGTTGGTCCAACGGGTACAGTAGGTGCAAGAGCAATCCCACAAGTTTTATATGGTGATATTAATCCATCAGGTAGAACCGCTGATACATGGCCAATGGACCATCGCTTTAATCCTGCCTATTTTACAAGCGGTTACTGGCCATCAAATAATCAAGGGCCATTTTACACAGGCGCTCCAAGCAGTGCTAATTTAGCCACCAGCAATCAAAGAAACGAAGCTAGTTTTAGCCATACCAATTTCGCTGATTACATAGAAGGCATCTATGTCGGTTATCGTTGGTATGAAACTGCCGACGCTGAAGGCTTCTGGGATCAAGATCCATACAACGGTTATGAGAACGTTGTTGCTTATCCATTTGGTCATGGCTTAAGTTACACAAAATTCAATTGGGAATTAGTAGATGCTCAACCTTCTAAAAATTCAACCATTGGCAAAAACCAAGAAATCAAATTGCATGTTAAAGTAACTAATACAGGTAATCGCCCTGGTAGAGATGTTGTTGAAACATATTTAACAGCGCCATATACAAAAGGTGGTATTGAAAAATCATCCGTTAAATTGGTGGGCTATAAAAAAACTAAAACCTTAATTCCTGGTGAATCTGAAACAGTCACTATTACCGCTTATACACGAGACTTCGCCTCATTCGATTGCTATGACAAAAATAACAACGGTCATGCTGGATGGGAAATGGATGCTGGCAATTATGAAATTAAATTCATGACTTCCGCTCATACAATTAAAGAAGGTATGGCTGGTGGCAACATCATTAAGTTCCGTGTTACAGATACCATTAATATTGATGAAGATGATACCACAGGCGAAACAGTCAAACCATTATTCACTGGTGAGAACACAATTGACGGTGTTTCAGTTGATGGTAAGTCCATTGGCGAACCAATTGAATACTTAACTAGAGAAAATTTCGCTCCATTATTAACTTCTTTAAATCCAAATAGACCATGGAATACCGCTTTAGCAAGCGTTCACAAAACATCCAAGGCAAAATTAAACGCTTGGGATAACGCTACTGGTGAAGATGTATTTGGTAGACCAATTCCAACAGAAAACCCAATTTGGGGTGTTGACAAGGGATTGAAAGTTACCGATGAAAAATATCAATTAACAGAATTGGGTGAAAAATTAGCAGAAGACTATGATGCTCCTGAATGGGAAGATGTCTTAAACCAAGTATCTATTAAAGAAGCCACCGCTATCACTGCTAATTATTCCTCATATCATCGTCCTGGTATTAAATCAGTCGGGCTAAGAGAAGGTAAAAATTCAGACTATACAGACGTCGAAGCCGCTTCTCAAGTGGGTGTCGATTTAGATGGTAAAACAAGAAGATTAACTGCTTATCCAACTCCAACAGTTCAAGCCCAATGTTGGAATACTGATATGCCATACTTGTTTGGTTTATCTGAAACAAAAGATATGAATATTGCCGGTGCTGATGCTTCCTACGGCCCAGCTTCTAACATTCACAGAACACCTTATGGTGGTCGTAACTCAGAATATCACTCAGAAGATGGTTTATTAGCTGGTTATACTTTAGCCGCTGTCACAAGAGGTTTGTCTGATGGTGGCAAGCAAGGTTTTATCAAACACTTTGCTGCTAACGATACAGAATATCACCGTGTTGGTTTATTTACATGGATGACTGAACAAGCATTAAGAGAAATTTATCTACGTCCATTTGAAGAAGCTATTAAACGCGGGGAAGCTACTGCTTTAATGACTTCATTTAATCGTATTGGTGCAGTTTGGACCGGTGGTTCTGAAGCATTATGCCAAGGTGTTATGCGTAACGAATGGGGTTTCAAAGGCATGACAATTACCGATATGATTGAAAATTCCACATTAATGGATGTAAGCCAAACATTTAGATTTGGTAACAATTATATTCTCGGTGGTGGCGATCAATTTAACAACAAAGATAACTGGGATATAAGTACTACTGGTAGGCCATCCGCTTCTTCAACTCCTAGAGTTCAACAAAGATTAAGAGAATGTGCAAAGCAAGTTATTTATGGCCATATTAGAGTGCTAAGAAATAACAAAATTTACAATGAATCTGCAACTAACAAAATTATATCTTCAGGTAATAAATCCCCATGGGTTTGGTGGAAACCAGCGTTATATAGTGCTGAGGCTATTATCATTGTTGGCTTTGCATTCGGTATTCTCGCTGCTTTATTACCAACAAATCCTGAATTTAGAACAGAACTTATAGCCCGTCTTTTCAAAAAGAAAAAGGCTGAATAGTAGGAAAGGAGGAATAAACATATGAAATGGATTCTTAAACATTTAAGATTATTTGCCGCACTAGTAGTGTTCGGTATTACCTTCATCATCGTTGGTATCGTTATGCTTTCTTCTTATACTTCCTACAAGAACTATGAGAAAAAGTATTATCAAAACGATTTAGATACACGTTCTAATTTAGCCGCTGCTCCAAAGTTTGTGGAAATTAACGATAATTTCAAATCCAAATATAAAACAACATTAACTGCTTTTGCAGATGACATGACATACACCACCACTAAGGCTGATTATGCTCCTGTGACTGGTGATGAGACATATTTACCTTCTATTGATGGTAAAATTAATGTCGCTCTCAAATTAGAAGAGAAATCTTTCGTCGATATCGACTTTGTGATTAACTGCGCCACTGATAATTTATTAGGCGATGTTTCCATCAAGGTCAATGACTCCCTGATTGAAGAAGATGGAATTAAAGTCGAAAAAGAAGGCGAAAGTCTCGAATGGCATCACCTTGTGATGAGAAACTTTGCACTCCCTCAAGGTGATCTGACCATCGAATTCGCGAGCGTGAAGGGCAAAACTGCGCCAGACCTAAAGAATATCGCGGTCTACGCTAACGCTGCTCTTAGCTTCGCTCAAGCGGCCTAAAAGGTCATTACAACAAAACAAGCCAGGCTTCGGCCTGGTTTTTGTTTTCTTTATTTATTTTTAAGCAAAACCCTCCGTTAAAGGAGGGAACTAGTAGTTACGTTTTTCAACTATTTCTCGTTAACTATAACTAAGCTTGCGAGAATTAGACTTATAATTGTTCCTACAGCAAAGCCGATAGGACCGCTGATTCAGAACTGGATTCCAGTACCAATTAATCAGGCACCTAAGCCTTGCAATAGGTTTCTTACGTTGATCTTTATTTTCATAATCACTCCTATTGAATAGTTGTGGCTCTCCACCATAAACGGCAGTTTCCTACTCTCGCATGTTCTACATACTACCATAGGCGTTCAAGTGCTTAACTTCTGTGTTCGGAATGGGAACAGGTGTGTGTCCACTTGGCTATAGCCTTTAACATATTATCATTACTTATGATAAAATCGATTATTTTTTTACCCAATCAGCAGGTTTTCTAATTGTTTCGAGCTTTTCCATTGTGTGCTGTATATAAGCGTATTTTTCTACTTCTACACCATTAATTGTTTCGTATTTCCCATTAGTATCGTTTTTGATTGAAGCGGAATCAGAAACAATTCCTAAAAGGTATTCTTTCTTTGAATGACTATATAAACACGATAAAGCCAATGCGTTTCTAAAATATTTACCATGTTTAGAAAGAAAACCAATATTCACATGTAACCCTGCTTTCTTAATCAAAAAATAAAGCATCATCGCAGATGTTCTAGTGTTTCCTTCTCTAAATGGGTGTATGTGCCAAAATTCAGAAACAAAGTAACAAACTTTTTCTATTTTTTCCTCCGCGGCCATATTTTTCCAATCCACTGTTTCAAACTCCTTTTGTAAGTCAGTAAGTGCTTGGTTAATATATGAGGCAAAAACATAATCAATTGATTTTCCTCCAAGCAATTGTTCCCCTTTGAAAATATCAATTGTTCTAGGTTGTCCTGCCCATTCGTAGATATCTGAAAAAATAGCTTTATGTATCTTTAATCCATCAAAAATAGAATTGAATGTAAAATCACTTTTCTTTAATTCATCAATAGCAAATATTGCATATGCGGTTTCTGCTTGATCTAAAGCTTTTTCATCTTTAATGTTGAGTTTGTTAATTAATACACTAGTTCCTTTATAAACATAAGGATCGTTCATTGTTGGTATAATCTCCTAATCGCAAATTTTGCGGTCTCTAAATCAATTTCACCCTTCTTATATAAGCGAAATATTCTTTTGACATCTTCACTAGGTGGAACGCCATCAACCGTTGCAATGGCGGTAGCAAATTCTAAATCTTCACATTCTTCTTCAGGCGCCACTAATTCAAAGGGGATGCCATTATGATTTACAGACGCTGTTAAAAATAACATTATTGCTTGGCTTGTTGTTAAACCAATCGATTCAAATATTGTGTCTGCTTGTTTTTTGATTTCCGGCGTAACCCTTGTGTGAACTGTCGTTGTTTTATTCATACCCCAACTCCCACTATTATTGTATCACATTTGCGACACATTGTATATTGATAATAAATAAAAAACCAAACCGAAGTTTGGTAATTTCTTGACTTGGTGGAGCCGAGGAGAATTGAACTCCTGTCCCAAGAAGGCTCTTCAATAACGTCTACAGTTTAGACGATATTAGGATTTAACACGTTTTCGTATATCGACTCACTAGGACGTGCGAGATAAACCGAATTTCGGCACTAGTAACTTATCGACTCTAGACACCTATCCTTTTGGTATGACACCCTACCTAAGCGTGAAAGGATAAAACCTTAGGGGATGCTCTGCCCGGCGCGTAGCGTCGGAACCCTATGTCGGGAGCTAAATTAAGCTAAGCAGAGAGATTGAGCTCTAGGAGCTCTCATATAACTGTTGTCAGTTATTTTTGTTTTGATGATAACGTCATCACTCGACTGCAGTTAGAGCCTAACCATTCCTGGTCGAAACCAATACGACCCCATGTGCACATTATTGTATATAAATAGATAATTATTTGCAAACAAAAAGGATGCCATCCCTCTGGACAGCATCCTATTTAGAATGATTAAGTTATTCAGCTTCTTCTTCTAATTCAACAACGTTAACTTTAACGCTGGCTTCGAAACCGTTCCACTTAATAGTGACGTTTTTCTCACCGACTGAATCGAAGACTGCAGTAATGCTACTGATGCCTCTGTTCTTTTCACCATCAACATATTCGATAGTGACTTTACCATCTTCAGCAGCCCAAGTAACATCGACTGGTTTGAAAATAGATGAATAATCTAAGCTACTTAAGACACGGGTTGGCACCCAAGAAGACATATCATATTCTTCACCCTTGTAAGCTGTTAATTCAGCATTTTGAGTGTCGATTGCGATAGCAACTTCTGGGAAGTATTCATAACCGTTAAGAATCATACTACGGTCATCACCCCAGCTCATTCTTAAATAAGCATAAATTTGATACTTATAGAAGCCTGTAGAAGGCTGAGCGATTAAGGAATTGTACTTTTCAGTTTCTTTGTTATTAACCTTATCGTTAATCTTTGGATCAGAGACCATCTTTAAGCAGTCTTTGACACCTTCAGCAGCTTGAAGTGAAGAGTTGAACCAGTAACCTCTGATGTTTAAGCTACCGATTTTGCCACCATATAAGCCATCATCCCATAAGCAGATGTAGCCATATGTCGCGGAGTAGTCACCTTGCCAACCTTCGGAGTAAGAACCTTCGAAGTAATAGACCATGTTGTGACCATCTCTTGTTGTGTTTGTGGTGACACTCTTAACTTCAGTTGTAAAGTCATAAGATTCTTGTTCTTTTTGAACGACTTCTGCTGGTTTGAATGTGTAATTAGCTTCGGCCGCTTTAGCTTTGACTTCTTCAGTGATTGGATTGAAGCCTTCAACTGGAACAACCCTGTTAGCTTTTTCATTTAAGTTCCAAGCAACGAGGGAGCTTGTTAAGACGGCGGCTAAGACAACGACACCACCAACGCCAACTTTGACGATTTGTGGAACATTGTTCTTCGCGATTGGCATTTCAGCGTTAGCGTCTTCTTCTTTCTTGTAGAAGCCAATGAAGGCAGCTGCGATAGCAGAACCAAGAATGAGAATAATTGTGACGAGATAGAAGACGTTGATACCAAGATTACCACCTTGATAGAAGACGTTGTTAACGTAGTCGGCGATAAGGTTTGGAATCAATAATGTTTCTTTGAATAACGCTAAGCTAAACATGACGATAGCGGCGACATGAATGAATCTGTATTGTGGTAAAACAAGAACTACAAGTTCAACGATGGCACCAGCAAGTAAGAAGATGCCAAGGATTTCTGGAGCGACAGCAGAGAACGCCATTGCGCCTTTATATGTAGCAAAGAAGACAATTGTTAAAATGATGGCAATTAAAGCATCAGCTGCAACAATGAAATAGCCAACTGCTTTATTCTTGAAAAAATTCATAATCTTTTCCATTTTCAGTTACCTCCTTATTACTCTGCCGCATCAGCTACTGGAGCTGGTTTGTTCTTTTTAGAAACGATTTCAGTAAAGACATACATACCGAAGAGAGCGATGGTTGCAACACCAGCACTGATTGTTAAGGCATCAATGGTGATCTTCCACCATGGAGCTTGACCAACATTACCGCTGTTAACGCCACCCATCCAGGATCTGGAAATAGCGTACATGACGTATTTGTTAGCACGTTGTAAATCTCTTAAGAGATAACCATCGTGTTGACCAGTGATGTATGTTTTGAGTTGAGAACCACGACCACCGTCTAAGCAGAATAAGTCTGTACCACTGTGGAGCATGGCTGGACCATTGGAGTATGTATTTGTGTTACCATCACCAACTGCGTAAGCATCGTCGATGATTAAACCTCTATACTTCCATTCGCCTCTCATAACGTTTTGCATTAATGGAGCATGGCAAGCAGCGTATCTGGCACCAATTCTGTTATAGGATGTCATAATACCCATACCGTGACCTTTAGTTAATGCGCCTTCGAAAGGTCTTAAATAGATTTCTCTAATGGCTTGTTCATTACAGTATGTTTCAACGCCTTTTCTACCGGCTTCTTGGTTGTTTAAGAAGCAGTGCTTAATGTTCATGACTAAGCCTTTCTTTCTTGCGGCACCAATGATGTTACCAGCGGTGTTGTAATTTAAGATACCGTCTTCTGACATATATTCAGAGGAACGTGATGTGTAAGCTGTACGGTGGATGTTAGCACCAGAAGCGTTAACAGAAGCGACACCACAGAAGAGTGCGTCTTCACCATAGAATGCACCAAATTTGGCTTGCATTTCGTGATCCCATGTACCTGTGTATGTTGGACCGGTTGGGAAACCTGTTGCCCATCTCTTATCACCATATTGATAACGGGAGAGGAGGCCTTCAGGACCTTCAGCAACGGAGTTACCTTTCTTTTGGACTTTCTTAACGTCTAAGATACCACGGTTATCAGAGACAGAAATAATGAGGTCATCTAAGTCCATTTGAGCGATGAAAGCATCCCAGATGTCTTCACCTTTCTTACCAGCGAATTTACCTTCAGTAATTTCACCTTCTAATGGGACTTTAGCCATATCATTGAAGGTAATTAAGTATTCATTACCATTCTCATCAACATATGGTTTGTCATAATTGATGTGATTGTCTCTAATTTCTTCGAAAGTTTGAGCATCTGCTGGCTTGGAATAGTATTGAGTCATATTCTTATCACTACTAGAAGCTGGAGATGTTGTGGTTGTGCTTGGCCATGTGCCTTGCCAATCTTGTCTGTCTAAGTAAGTAATTTGTTGTTTGTTGTTCTTCTTAGCTAAGAAGTTATAATCAGCATCATCAAATTGGTTTTCAACTGGATAATTTTCATCATAATGAGAATTCTTATACGCATTGAATGTCGAACTATCATTGGCGATGGTTAATTTCTTAACAGCAGCGGCTTTACCAGCATAAGCTTGACCATTATGGTCAACTAAGTTGCCAGCTTTATCTGGGTGAGCAACAGAGATGATGTTATTTAAAGCTTCGTGAGCACCATTACCAACTGCGAAGTAGTAGTCACCAGCTTCTAAGATGTATTGTTTGTTCACTTTGTAGTCATATGTCGCTAGGAAATAACGATCAAATGTGACTGTAGCTGTACGTGTTTGTTTGGCAGGAACATCAATCTTGTCATAGCCCATTAAAGCGATAGATGGTCTACCTAAACCGTTTTCTTTATCGAAATCGGTATATGGTTGTTGAGCATAAATTTGGACGGACGCTTTGGCGTTCGTGTCGCCTTTATTTTCAACTTCAACTGTTGCGGTGACAGTATCATCGCTAGCGTTGTATTTGAGATCGGTCATCTTTTGTTCGATTTCACCATAGGAGAGACCATAACCGAATGGATAACCCATTTCTGTAGCATAGTCCCAGTTGCCTTCGTTCATGAAGACACCATTTGTACCAGTGGCGTTACCTTGACCTAAGACTGCATCTTCGTATCTGGTTTCGTAATATTTGTAACCAACGTAGACACCTTCTTTATAAACGACACAGCTGCTGTTACCAAAGTTTTGATAAGCGGCTGAAGAAGAGGCGTTAGCGGCAAATGTATCAACTAAGTGACCGGATGGGTTAACGACTTCCATAATTGGAGTGCCGTCTGGTTTTGTTTGACCAACCATCTTCTTTTCACCAGCGTCATATTTAACGAGTTGTTTTTCACCGGCTAAGACGTGTGGGATACCACCAGCGCCGTAGTAACCAGGAACACCAACGTAAACGCAGGCATCGATACCATAGTCAGCGTTATTGACCCAGTCCATAGACATTGGCATTGGGGAGTTGATAAGAACGATAATCTTCTTAAAGACACCAAGTTTCTTTTGATCCCTAGCCAATTCTAAGACTTTGATTTCGTCGTTAGTAATGTCCAATTGTTTCTTTGGTGGGTCACTATCTTCTGTACCAATACGGACAAAGGTAATGATTGCGGCATCACCGTATTCTTTGAATGAATCGATGACATCTTGATCATAAAGACTGGCCTTATATTCAGCTTCAACCTTTGTACTAGGAGTGGTCATATTTCTACCAGTAAGAGTAGCATACTTGTCAAAGAGGGTTCTATTAATTGAGAAACCATTCCTTTTGAAAGCCTTGTCTAATGTAACTTTTAAGTTTGGGTTTGGAGCGGCACCGCCAGCACCAGAACGCATGAATAAGTTCTTACTACCTTGACCAAGAAGAGTAACGTGTCTTTCTTCTTTACCTAATGGGAGAGCGCCGTTTTCATTCTTTAAAAGAACGGAACCTTGTTCTACTGCTTCTTCACAGAAGTTGTAGGCATCAGCAATCATGTGATACCAACCTTCATCTGATAAAGAGCCATTAGCGTCTTTGTATGCAGAACCTTCAACGTCGGCACTATCAATGGTGCCAATCTTTTGAGTGGATAGACCTAAGACGTCGTTGATAAGACCAGCATTAACTTCAGCTAAGTTACGACCAGCTAAAAGCAATGAGGTGAGAGCGATACCAACGGTGGATAGACCTAACCATAATTTTGGTTTTGCCATAAGCTTTTCCTTTCTTGCGCATTATTATCGCGCGTATAAAAATAAGCAAAAATATTCTATCGAACTATTTTGTACTTTTTTCCTCTTTTATTTAACTATATTTAGTTAAGTTGGGCGCATGACTTTTATGCTACGTACAGTAGTACACATGTGCGTATGCAAATTAAGAAAAACAAAAAACATCGGCTGACCGATGTTCATTGTATTTTACTTATTGAATTGTTCCTCGAAGTCCATTAAGGCTTTGATAGAGTCAGCGATGGAGTAGATATTTTCAAACTCACGAGTGATTTGACTAATCTCTTTTTGTTCCATGCCAAGTCTCTTACGATATTCCTTTGGTGTGTAGCCAAAATGTTTAATAAACATTCTGTTCATATATTTTGGATCAGAGAAGCCTGATTCATAAGATATTTCTAATAAGGTCTTTTCTTTATTTGGCATTAAACGGATACATTGTTCCATTCTCTTAATGTTGACGTAGTTTTGGAATGTCACACCGAATAAAGAAGTGAATAAATGTGAGAAATGGGTTGGTGATAAGTTCTCTTGTTCAGCGAGATCTTGTAAACGGATTTGTGTTTCAAAGTTCGCATCGATATAAGAGATAATACGTTCCACACGGAGGTTCTTTTGCTTTAAGTTAGTCTTTTGTGCTTCAGAAATAATTTCATATGGCACGTTTTTATAACAAGTTGTTAAAACTTTAGCGATGTTAGAAAGAATATTTAATTGATATAAAGGTTCTTCAACAAAGTAAGCTTTTGCAGAATCCACTAATAAAAGGATCAAGGATTTTAATTCATCTTCACTTAAGTAGTCTCTTAAGTTACAAGAATTAAAGACTGTGGTTCTAATTTGTGGGAAATATTCTCTTAAGCAATGGTTAGAAATTTGAGCGAATAAGAACAAAGGCGCATCATCCATGTTTTCCATATCTAATGAATAGAGTGGATCACGCATATAGGAATGCACTTCACCAGAGTTGATTAAATAAGCATCACCAGTTTTAAGGTTATAGGACTTATTTTTGATTTTAGCAATTCCACTACCTCTGAGGACGATGAAGATTTCGAACTCGTTGTGGATATGTTCTTTTCTAAATTGAATGCGGTTGACTAAAAATTTAACATGTTTGAGTTTTTCGTAACGAATTAATTCAACATCTAATTGTTTCATGTCAAATACAATCTCCTACCTATAATAACTTAGTTATTTGGCTACTTCATATTATCATTGCGCATATTTATCCACAACACAATTTTGCTAAATCATGGGTAACAATGTTGCGCAATTTAAAATATACACTTAGTGTATAAAAAATAGATTATTTAATGATATTGCAATAATTAAGCGTACCTTAAAAAAGTTGAATATATCACGCAAATAGCATTTTTGACTATTTTTTCATCAAAAAAGGAGCCATTAATTGTAATGACTCCATCTAATCTTTTGAAATAATCGATTAAGCAGCGCGATAGCCTGGAACGAATAATTCTCTAATTTTATCGAGTGTTTGAGCTTCAATTCCAAAATCTTCATTTAAGTGCTTATAGGTTTTTTCTGCCCATGTAGCACCTTCTAAAGCTTCGGTTTTTTCATTCCATTTAGCGATTTCTGATTTGCCAGAAGCATCATCGACTGGTAAAACCGCTCTTTCACCAGCGAATCTTGTCATGACATAGTCTCTAGCGCAATCTTCTTTACTAACGCCTAATAAGCCTAATAAGAACCAAGAGACGATACCTGTACGGT
>JBGUGI010000059.1:0-5363 GCA_045111495.1 Bacilli bacterium
GGAACAGGTTATATCGGTTCCCACACAGTCGTTGAATTATTAAATAATGGTTATGATGTCGTTATCGTTGATAACTACGTTAATTCAAAACCAGAAGTCTTAAATAGAATTAAAAGAATTACAGGCAAAGCGCCAAGATTCTATGAAGTCGATGTTTGTGATTATGAAAAACTCAAAGCAGTTTTCCAAAAAGAAAATATCACCGATATCATCCACTTCGCTGGTCTTAAAAGTGTCGCGGAATCAGTCGCTAAACCACAACTATACTTTGATAACAATGTCGGTAGTAGCAAGGTCTTACTTAGACTCATGGATGAATTCAAAGTGACTAACTTAGTTTTCTCTAGCTCTGCAACAGTATATGGCGTTCCTGAACACGTCCCACTTAAAGAAACTGATAAAGTAGGTGGCTGCACTAACCCATATGGTCAAACAAAGTTAGATATCGAATATCTTTTAAAAGATTACGCTAAAGAACATAAGGAAGCCAATATCGCTATCTTAAGATACTTTAACCCAATCGGCGCTCATGAAAGCGGTCTCATTGGTGAAGATCCTAACGGCATCCCAAATAACTTAATGCCATATATCACCCAAGTGGCGGTTGGTAAACGTCCTCACTTAAATGTCTATGGCAATGACTATAAAACAGTGGATGGTACTGGTGTTAGAGATTATATCCATGTTGTCGATTTAGCGCATGGTCATTTGTGTGCCTTAAAGAAGCTCGAACAAAAACCAGGCTTAGTGATTTATAACTTAGGTACTGGTAGAGGCACATCCGTCTTAGAACTCGTTAAAGCTTTTGAAAAGGCTAATAATATGAAACTTCCATATGTTATCTGCCCAAGACGTCCTGGTGATGTTGATGAAAACTACGCTGAAGTTAGTAAAGCCTATGAAGAAATGGGCTTTAAGACCAAACTTACTATCGAAGATGCTTGCCGTGATTCCTGGAGATGGCAGTCCAACAATCCAAACGGCTACGACAAATAAACAATTTGTCACGCGCTTGTAGCTCAGCTGGATAGAGCGCTTCCCTCCTAAGGAAGAAGTCGGGCGTTCAAATCGTCTCAAGCGCGCCAAGATAGATTAAAGAGGATTCAAGCATGAATCCTTTTTCTTTATAAGCATATATCTATATATTTATAAATATCATGGTAAAATACCCCTATGAAGAAAAGAAGAATTATCCCATTAGTGGTTTCAATATTTCTCGCTCTAATAGTGAGTGCTCTAGTCATTTTCTATTTAGATTTAGCCAATGGACCAATCATTATCTTGGTATTATCCATTATTAATATTGTTTTATTATTAGGAGCAACTATTTACTTCAGTAATAAAAGAAGACTTTTTAAGTTTATCCCTTGGGTTTCTTTTATTCTTTTAAACATTATTCTTTTACCATTAGCTAAACCAACTGTCGAGGCTAAAAGCGCAGTTAAAAATAAAAACCCAGAACATACAGAAGTGATGCATCTAGCTAATGGTGATATTAGAGGTGTTTTTAATAAAGATAAAAGTGTAGAAGTCTACGCTGGTATTCCATACGCTAAAGCACCAGTGGGGGAATTAAGATGGAAAGAACCTCAACCATTAGATAATTGGTCAGGTGTTAAAGAGTGTGATAAGTTTGCTCCTAAAAGCATGCAACCAGATAAACCCGCAGCAATAAATTCCTTAGTGGATATCTATTCTGAAAAGGGCTGGCACCCTGATTATAGGATGACTCCTGCTCAAAATATGAGTGAGGACTCCTTATACCTAAATATTTGGAAACCAAGCACCGTGTCCACTAATTTGCCAATTTTGTTCTATATTCATGGTGGTTCTTTAACCACTGGCACAAGTGCTAATGATGATATCAACGGTGAAGAAGTTGCTAAGCGTGGAGTCATCATGATTACCATTCAATATCGCTTAGGTGTTTTTGGTTATTTTGCTCATCCTGATTTAGCAAAAGAATCTCCTAATCACACAACTGGTAATTATGGCTTACTAGATCAAGTAATGGCGCTTAAATGGGTCAATGATAATGCTTCCTACTTTGGGGGAAATAAAGATAACATTACTATTGCTGGAGAAAGCGCTGGTTCTTCTAGTATTTCCGCTTTATGTACTTCTCCATTAGCCAAAGGCTTATTCAAAATGGCGATTGGTGAATCTAGCTCTTTAGTGGTTAAAAAAGCTCCACATACATATCGCACTATGAAAGATGCTCAAGAAGTGGGACAAAAAATCATGAAAGAACAAAAGTGTTCCTATATAGAAGATTTAAGAAAAGTCAGTGCTTCTAAATTAGTAAAAACTAAATATGAGAATCAATCTATGACTCTTGATGGCTATGCCCTAACTAAAGATCCATATGATGTTTATCTATATAAGGAAAATAATGAAGAAGTATTATTAAATGGTTATAACGTGAAAGAAGCTGATGCTTTCGTTATTCCTACTTATTTATTAAATCCCACAAATAAGGGCAATATCTTATCTAGATTAGAAAAGACATTTAACAAAGAAGTCGCACAAAAGATTTATAACCTTTACGAAGAAGAAATTAAAAAAGACGCTTTCAATGTCTTTAATGAAGTCTTCTCTGTTTATTGGTTTATCCAACCACATCATTCTTGGTCTAATATGGCTTATCAAAGTGGCGTGCCTGTTTATCGTTATCAATTCACTAAAGAAAATGGCTATCATGGTAATTATCATGCTGGTGAACTTATCTATGCCTATGGCAATGTTAAAAATACCACTCGTAAATATTGCTATGATGAAACTGACCTCTCTTTAGCGGACACAATGGTCTCTTATTGGACTAACTTTGCTAAAACAGGTAATCCAAATGGTGGAGGTTTACCTACTTGGGATTTATATAACCCAACTGATAACAAAGTTATGGAACTTGGTGAACATGTTGGGCCTATCAACGATAGATATCTCAAGCTCTATGAAATACTTGAAGAATTCATTAATTGGAAGATTATAAGTGAAAACTCATAATTTCTTATTGTCTAATTAATGAATTAATGTATAATAAATATCGCACTGTGGGTCCGTAGCTCACCTGGGAGAGCGCCTCCATGGCATGGAGGAGGTAGCGAGTTCGATCCTCGTCGGATCCACCAAAACAGTAAAAATAGTCCTGAGTAAAATCAGGATTTTTTTGTTTGATATCTGTGATTTATGATATTATCATTTTGTTATCACAAAAACGTTCATGAACGATTTACAGAAGAAAGAATTAGATTTATTTAAAGCCTTTGCCAGTGTTTGTGAAAAACATCACTTACAATATTTTCTTGTGGGTGGCAGTGCTTTAGGGGCTATTCGTCATAAAGGCTTTATTCCTTGGGATGATGACATTGATGTTGGTATGCCAAGAAAAGACTATGACGCTTTTATCAGATTACAAAAAGAGTTTGAAGGAACACCATATTTCATTCAAAACTTTATGTCTGATCCTTGCTATATCTATAACTATGGTAAATTAAGAGACTCATCCACAACATTTATCGAAGATGTTTATAAAAATCATCGCATTAATCATGGTGTGTGGATTGATATCTTCCCGATTGATGGTTTCTCTAAAGTGATGATGCCAAGAGAAAAGCTCGCTAAGAAAGTTAGACATATCTGGCATCAAGTCTATTTATCATATCTTCCATCATTAAGAAGAAAAGTCAGAAAAGAAACATGGTTTAAAGATATCTTATTAAATATCGTTGCTGGTCTTTTCTATATCTTTGATATCGCTCATTATCGTAATAAACACGTAGAAAAATATGTGAGAAAAATACCATTAGAAGAATCCGTTATGGCGGGTAACTATTTTGGTTTTAATATGAAAAGAGAGGCGATGGACACTAATTTGTTCAAAGAATTTGTGAAAGTACCTTTCGAAGATACAGAAGCCTATGTATTAAAAGACTATGATACATACTTAAGAAATCTCTATGGAGAATATATGACTCCACCTCCAGTGGACAAACAAGTAGGGCATCATTATAACAAAGGTCTTGATTTACAGATGGGTTACGAAGAATACTTAAAAAAGAACAGAATATAAGGAGGCATCAAGATGAATATTGCATTAATTTTAGCCGCTGGTAGTGGTTCACGCATGGGTAATGCGGATAAACCAAAACAATTCTTACCAATTTATGGAAAACCATTAATGATTCATACCATTGAAGCTTTTGAAGTACACGAAGACGTTGACGCTATCGTGATTGTCACTAATGATACTTATGTTGACCAAGTTAAAGTTTGGTGCAAACAATATGACTTAGCGAAAGTTAAAGCTGTTGTCAGTGGTGGCAATGAAAGACAAATCTCTGTTTATAACGGCTTACAAGCAGTGAAAAATATTGCTTCAAGTAACGATGATGTCATCCTTATTCATGATGCCGCTCGTCCATTAATTTCACAAAGAATCATTTCCGATAATATTGCAGTTTGTAAGGAATATGGTGCGGTTGATACCGTCATTAAAGCTAGTGATACAATCGTTCGTTCTAAAGACGAACAATCCATTAGTGATATTCCATTAAGAAAAGAACTCTATCAAGGGCAAACACCTCAAACATTTAAGTTGTCTATTATCTTAGATGCTCATGAACACGCCATTAAGAACAATCTTCCAGATGTCACTGATGACGCGAAGTTAGTTCTTTCCCTTGGCAAAGAAGTCCGTTTAGTGGAAGGCAGCAAACAAAACTTTAAGATTACAACATTTGATGACTTGATGATGCTTAAAGCATTATTAAAGATTGGTAAAACTGAGGTTATTCTCTAATGTTTGTTAATATATTCAAAGTTACATCTCCTGGAGTCATTGAAGAATTCATTGATGCAGTTGATATTAATGAACAAACTGTTTTAGTGAAAGTCGATACAATGGCCATCTGTAAAGCGGATATCCGTTACTTTTTAGGCAACCGTGATATTAATGTTTTAAATCATAAATACCCATTAGCCCCAATTCATGAAGCAGTGGGTCAAGTGGTTAAAGACCCAACAGGCAAATTTAAACCTGGTGATAAAGTCATCCTTATTCCTAACTCTGTTGATGATAATTATCTAAAAGATAATAGCAATAGAAGGTGTCATCGTCCTGATTTAGGTGAAAACTATTATCCAAAAGCCGTCTTTAGAAGTTCTACAGCGGATGGTTTTTTAAGAAACTTCTATACATGCACTCCTGACTTATTAGTGAAATATGATGATAGTATTGATCCTTCTATCGCTGTATTTTCTGAATTATTAAGTGTGGCTCACGCTGCTATTAGAAGAATTAACTTTAATGAAGTTCAAAAATTAGCCCTCTTTGGGGATGGTATTATGGCCTATATCGTCTATAT
>JBGUGI010000060.1:0-8567 GCA_045111495.1 Bacilli bacterium
TTAACTGCCGCCTTAAAACATTTAAAACCAGGTGGAAGATTAGCCGTTATCACCTTCCACAGTGGTGAAGATAGAATAGTTAAAAACTATTTCAAAGAAGCGGCCATTAGCGAAGGCAACCGTATCGACGGACCAATGCTAGAAAAAGAAAAAGAATTCGACCTTATTAATCGTAAACCGATTGTCGCTAGCGAAGCTGAACTAGAAATGAATCACAGAAGCGCTAGTGCCAAGCTAAGGATTATTGCAAGGAAAGAAAGGAGGCAACAATCATGGTTATGAAAGACAAATTAGTCAAATTCAATCATAAGGGTATGTATTACCAATTCAGAAAATTAGGTTTCATCTTCCTAGCTGTTATTTCTATTGGAACGATTGTTGCTGTTCCAACCTACATAACAATGCGTGAAATCGCTTCTCAAGCCCAACACGCTGAGGCCGAAGAACCTGAGTTATTAGAAGAAGATAGCGTTGATCTATCCTCTTATTAATAAAAATTTCTCCTTATTTGTCCATTTCCCCATGGACTGAAGTCGTAGTGTTGTCTATGACTTCTTTTTCATGTTTAGTGGTTTTTCAGTACATAATTAGTAAAAAGTAAGTTAAATATTATCGCCAAAGTAACTTTCTTAACTAATAAATAGTTAATTTATTGTAATAAGAAAAAAAGTTATTTAGAATATAGTAAAGTTGGACTTTTATTATGGATAAACCTATTGCCGCAATTGAGCTTGGAAGCAAGAAATTAAAATTAGTCGTTGGTTATGAAATCGACGGACAAGTATATGTCTTATACACCTTAACAAAACCTTATGGGTTCTGTATTGAAGGTGGCAATTTTATTGACGCTAGTAAAGTAGCGGAAACTATTAAATCAATCCGTGAATTCACTGATCCAAGCGCTAAACTTAAACTTAACATCTCTGATGTCCTTCTTTGCTTACCTCCATATGGTTTAGGCATTTATCAAACTAGACAAGTCACTACAGTGGTCACTGAAGATAGTAAAATCAGTAACCTCGATATTAAGAATATCTATGCTTTAATTAGAAATAGTGCTTATCCACTTAACGATAAAGCTTTAGTGGATGTTGTTCCTGAAAGTTTTACACTTGATCACGGACGCATCTTTGCTCGCCCACCAATGGGTGAATCTTCAAGCACACTTACCGTGAGCGCGAAAGTACAAACGCTCCCAAGCGTGCTCGTAGATAATTATCAAACAGTTCTCGCTAACGGAGGCATGGTTTCTAGAAGAAATGTTATCTCCAGTTTAGCTGCTACTGAATTAATTAGTTCATATCCAAATATGCCATCAAGTTTCATCCTTGTGGATATTGGTAGTAATATCACAACCGTCTCATTCATTGGTAATGGTGCCTTATATGGTTCTACATTCTTTGAATGGGGTGGTGATAACATCACAGAAAGAATTATTGAAAAGTTCAATATTAATGAAGCAGACGCTGAGAAATATAAAATCATGTATGGTATTGATTACCGTGAAATGAACTTCAAAGCCCCAATCTGTACAACTGATGATGGAACAGGACATGATGTTCACCATTATAATGATGAACTCAACGCCATTATCAAAGGCGAACTCGATATCTTCGTGCAACAACTTAACGATGCAATTAATGATATCGTCGCTCAACACGATAAATCATACCGCAGCTTCCCAATGATACTCGTTGGTGGCGGTGCGGAATTAAATGGCTTAGTTCAATATATTACCCCTAAGGTGATGAGTGAAACAGTCGAAGTGATTAGACCTAAGACATTAGGCGCTCGTAATGCGACATTCACCAACTGCTTAGGCGCAATTCTTACTTATAGTAAGTATCCAAACTTAAATGACGAATCACACCCACGTGTTGGTGTCCTTAGCCGTAACCCAGCTAATAATAAATAAAGGAGAGAAAAGATATGCAAAATTATGATTTAGATAATTTCGAACCCGCTGCTAAGATTGTAGTAATCGGTGTTGGTGGTGCTGGTAATAACGCTGTTAACAGAATGATCGATGAAGAAATCGCTAACGTTGATTTCTGGGTCGCTAATACTGATAAGCAAGCTTTAAGTACAAGCAAATCTCTCCATCGTTTAATTTTAGGTCAAGAAATCACTGGTGGCTTAGGTGCTGGTGGTGAACCAGAAATCGGTGAAAAGGCCGCAGAAGCAAGTGCCGAAGATATTCGCGAAATCGTTAAAGATGCGAACATGGTTTTCGTCGCTGCTGGTATGGGTGGTGGCACAGGTACAGGTGCTGCGCCTGTCGTTGCTCGTATTGCTCGTGATGCTGGTGCGCTTGTCATCGCTATCGTCACACGCCCATTTACATTTGAAGGCAAAAAGAGAGTGGTTAATTCCATTGCTGGCTTAAATAAACTCAAAGAAAACGTCGATGCAATCATCGTCGTTAGTAACGATAAACTCTTAATGACTGCGGGTAATTCCTCAATTAGTTCCGCATTTAACGAATCTGATAAAGTTTTGGCCCAATCAGTGAAAACTGTCGTCAATTTAATTCTTTTACCTGCCGTGATCAACCTTGACTTCGCTGATGTCCGTAACACTCTTAAGGACGCAGGCGTATCAATGATTGGCTTTGGTGTTGGTTCTGGTCAAAATAGGGCTAAAGACGCCGCTAACGCTGCGCTTAATTCACCTTTATTGGAAGCTTCCATCAGTGGTGCTAGAAGAGCAATTGTCGCGGTGACATGTGGTCCTAACGTTTCCTTATTCGATGCGCAAGACACTGTTAACCTATTAATCAATGCTTCTGGTCACGATGTCGATGTCAAATTCGGTGTCGCTATTAACGACCAACTTAACGATGAAATTTTAGTGAGCGTCATCGCTAGTGACTTTGAAGAAGACTTTGACTTCTCTAAGACTTCTTCTTATCAAGCGCCATCTCGCCCACAAGAAAATACTGTCTTCACTTCTCTTTCTAAAGAGGAAGAAGAGCCAAAAGAAAATTCAGAAGAAGATATGGATACCAATTCCATTCTTCCAGACTTCTTACAAAACTAATGAAATTAAGAACTGTTGCATCATTACTTATTGCGCTAGCGTTGACCGCTTGTGGTGGTCATTCTAGTTCTTTAAGTAGCGAAGTAATTACTTCCAGTAGTGATGTAACTAGTTCTTTTTCTTCTACCTCAAGTGAAGAATCATCTTCCTCTACTACAAGTAGTAACAGTAGTCTTACACCAACTAAAGAAGCCTATGATGGCTATTATCATGACATTACTAGTTGGACTAACGGGGAAGATTTAAAACAAAAGCTTTACGATGTTTCTCATAAAACATATCGTCCACTTAACTATACCGCGCCAAATTATCAAACAAACATTAACGCTGACTATACTTATTTAGATTTTGAATATCTCGATGTCATCTATAGTGAAAATGACGTTTATAAGAGTGAAAGCAACAAGGGCTGGCAAAGAGAACACGCTTTCTGCGCTTCTTTAATGTGCGGTTCATTAACGGCTAATGCCGTCAAAAGAGTGGGTAGAGCGACTGATTTCCACAATTTAATAGCCGCGGATGCTTCCGCTAACTCATCAAGAGGCAATAAAAACTATGGTGTCGCAGATAAAACCCACCCTAATTATCAAAATCGCACAACTGACCAAGGAAGAGATGGTTATAGCTTTGATCCTGTGAACTTCGAACCAGGTGATAACGATAAAGGTAGAGTGGCACGTGCCATATTTTATATGGCAATGATGTATAAAAATGATGAAGTTGATGAAATAAACGGTTTCACCATGAAAGGCTTACGTGTCGTCGAAGATCCTGTCACTTATGTTCAAGGTGAAAGTGGCGCCTTTGCCATTGGTAATCTATCCACACTTCTAGAATGGAACAAAAACTATCCTGTCGATTATTTAGAGATGCAACATAACATCTCCGTCTATAAAGATATCAATGATATCGATGGTTACGCTCAAGGTAACCGTAACCCATTCGTTGATTATCCACACTTAGTTGATTATGTCTTTGGCAACCTTAAAGACACCGCTGGTAGTATTAATGATTGTATAGATACCGAAAGTATCCTTAATTCTGCTTCAAGTAATACTGAGTTATCTCATTACGCTTTAAAATCCGCTAAAAGAGCGTACGCTCCTGGAGAAACAATCGCTGATAATGACTACAAAGTAGTCAAAGTATTGAATAATTACACCTATGAACAAGTCACAACTGGTTACACCAATTCATTAAGCGAACACGTCTTTTCTGACGCAGATGGTGAATCAATTGTGGCCACAATTAGTGCGGGTGAACAAAGAATTAATTATCGCATTACTCTTAATCCTTTAGCGAGTTGCTCTAGTGGTGAATTATTCTTAAATACCACGGGACTTAACAAAGGTAAAAAAGGTGAAGATCAAACAGTGACTTATGGTGGTGTTGACTTCCTATTTAACTTTGATAGCTCTGCTAATATCTCATCAAGTAACACTATGACGATTAATAATATTAATCAAGACGGTAGTCCTATCGGTATGACCATTGGTAGTAGCACTAAACCATTAACTAAGCTCACATTAAAAACTAAAAATTCTTATAAGATTGATGCGGCTTATATCAAAGCCTTTGTGGGTAACGTTAATAGCTCCTACAAATTAACAATCAAAGTGGGCGATAGTGTTTTACTTAACCAAACCACAGTGAACAACAAAGATATCGCTAAGGTATATGGGGCATCTAGTAGTACTGTTTTAGAAGGTCAATTAACTTATATTTTTGAAGGAAGTTCTTCCTTAAAAATTAATAGTGTTGCCTTTAATTCAATAATTTAATAAAATTATGACGTCCTTGAAGACACGTCTTCATATAAAACTACCGCTAGCGAGTTTGGGATGGTGGAAGCCAAACGGGAAGAATATGAAGGTATCACTTCATTGTATGAGAGCTGAACTAATAGTAAGCCTCCCTTACTTCTAGGATAAGAAGGAATCAAGTGCTAAAGATAAATCTTTAGAACTAAGGTGGTACCGCGCTTATAGCGTCCTTAGACGGGGCGCTTTTATATTGTTAAGGAGTTAATTATGGATTACAAACAAACACTCTTAATGAACAAGTCAGACTTTGAAATGAGAGGCAATCTCAATCAAAAAGAACCTGTTCTTGTGAAAAAATGGGAAGAAGAAAAAGTTTACGAAAACATGAACCTCAATCGTAAAGAGGCGAAAGAATTTGTTTTACACGATGGCCCTCCATACGCGAACGGCGATATGCACTGTGGCCACATGCTTAACCGTATTCTTAAGGATCTCGTGGTCCGTTATAAGAATATGCAAGGTTATAAGACACCATTTGTCTTTGGTTGGGATACACATGGTCTTCCAATTGAAAACATGGTCACTAAAAGTGGTGTGGATAGAAAAGCTATTCCACTTACCGAATTCCGTAAGAAATGTGAAGAATACGCTTTAACACAAGTAGCTAAACAAAAAGAACAAGTAAAACGCTTAGGTTTATTAGGCGATTTTAATAATCCATATTTAACACTTAAAAAAGAATATGAAGCGAGACAAATTGAAGTCTTTGCTTCCATGGCCTTACAAGGCTTAATTTATAAAGGCTTAAAACCAGTTTATTGGTCACCAAGTAGTGAATCCGCTTTAGCGGAAGCTGAAATCGAATACGCTGATGTTTTATCACATAGTATTTATGTCGCTTTCCCTGTAAGAGATGGTAAAGGTGTCGTTGATAGTGACGCTAGACTCGTCATCTGGACAACCACTCCATGGACATTACCGGCTAACTTAGCGATTTCCGCTCATCCAGACTTCGTTTATGGTGAGTACGATACAAATCTTGGAAAACTTGTTTTCCTCGCTGAATTCGCCGATAAACTTAAAGAAGAACTAGGTTTAGAGAAATGTGAACTCATCAAACGCTTCAAAGGTAGTGAATTAGAGTTCGTTGTCTGCAAACACCCATTTTATGATCGTGATTCTTTAGTCATCGTTGGCACACACGTTACCGATGACGCTGGTACAGGTTTAGTTCATACCGCTCCTGGACATGGTGTGGAAGACTATCAAGTCTGCTTAAAATATCCAAATAGAGGCTTAGAACCATACTGCCCAGTTGATGAGCACGGTAAATTAATGAAAGGTACAGGCGAAAGACTCGAAGGTCTTTTCTACGAAAAGGCTAACGATGTCGTTTTAGAAATCCTCACTGAAAACGGTGCCTTACTCAAACACACAACATTTACTCATAGCTATCCACATGACTGGAGAACACATAAACCAGTCATCTTTAGAGCCACCAAACAATGGTTCTGCTCAATTGAACCAATTAGAGAAAAACTCTTAAACGAAATCCATAACGTTAGATGGTATCCAGCCTGGGGTGAAACCAGAATGGTGAATATGATTAAAGACCGCGCTGACTGGTGTATTTCCCGTCAAAGAGCGTGGGGTGTCCCAATCCCAATCTTCTACGCCGAAGATGAAACACCAATCATCGATAAAGCGGTATTTGACCATGTCGCTAAACTCTTTAAAGAGTTTGGTAGTAACGTTTGGTATGAAAGAGATGCCAAAGACTTATTACCAGAAGGTTATAAGAATGAACACTCTCCAAATGGTAAATTCGTTAAAGAAAAAGACATTATGGACGTTTGGTTCGATAGTGGTTCCTCTTGGAATGGTGTCTTAAACGATAGAGGCATCCAATATCCAAGTGATTTATATCTTGAAGGTAGTGACCAATATCGTGGTTGGTTTAACTCTTCACTTATTTTAAGTGTTGCCACTCATGACGTCGCTCCATTTAAGAATGTTGTCTCCCATGGTTGGGTCTTAGACGAACACGGGGAACAAATGCATAAATCCAAAGGTAATGGTGTTGATCCTACAAAGATCGCTAATGTGTATGGCGCTGATATCTTAAGACTTTGGGTTGCTAGTGTTGATTATCAACAAGATGTTCGTATTGGTGAAAACTTAATCAAACAAGTGGCTGACCAATATCGTAAAATCCGTAATACATTAAAGTTCATCTCCTGGAACTTAGTGGACTTTGATCCTACTACAAAGGTTGATGAATTCGCTAAACCAGATCAATATATCTTAGAATCTCTTAACTTATTAGTTAAGAATGTCACAGAAGCTTTCGACAAATACAACTTTGGTGAAGCCACAAGTGACATCATGACATTCATGTCCACAGACTTAAGCAGCTTCTATTTAGACATCAATAAAGATGTGCTTTACTGTGAAGCTAAGGATTCCTCAAGAAGAAGACAAGTACAAACCGCTTTATACGTAGTCGGTGAAACATTATTAAGACTTCTTAACCCAATCCTTCCATTCACTATGGATGAATTCAACCGCAATATGCCAGGAGAAAGAAAATCCAATCCTCAATATTACGATTATCCAAAATATCACGAAGTTAACGCTGAACTCTTAAAAGAATATGATAACTTCAAACTCTTAAGAGATGATGTTTTAAAAGCCCTAGAAGAAGCAAGAAATAACAAAGTTATTGGTTCCGCTCAAGAAGCTTATGTTTCCGTGAAATTTAATAACGAAGACTTAAGAAAACTATTTAATAGTTTTGATAAGAAACTTAGAAACCAATTATTCGTCGTTAGTGAAATTAACGAAGAAGATAATGATGGTGCTAATTATCAAAATACTCAAGTTAAGGTTGTTCATCACCCAGGTCACTTCTGTGAAAGATGTTGGAACTATGAAAGTGACGCTGTCCTTCAAGAAGATGGTACATATTTATGCAAACGCTGTGCTGAGGTAGTCAAATAATGAAAGAGAATTTATTAAAAGGCCTTAAATGGTTCTATCAATCATTTATTTGGCTTGCTGCATTGCTTTTAGCAATAGATATCATTACTAAACAAGTGATTATGGCATCTGGCATGACCGCACCAGCTCTTATTGCGGACTGGGGTTTTGTCCATATTAGTTATGTCTTAAATCCTAATGCTGCCTTTGGTTTTGGCGCTAATGATCCAAATGTTAGTAGAACAATTTACTTAATTGTCGCCTCCCTCATTAGTGCGGCTTTAATCTTCTATTTAATTTGGAAAAGAAAAGAAACAAAACTCATTGTGAGAGCCGCTTTAATCATGGTTGTTACCGGGGCAATTGGTAACATGATTGACCGTATTTTTTATGGTCCATTACAAGGTGAAAGTGGTCTATTTTCTGGCATGGTCGTAGACTGGATTGACTTCTATTGGTTCTGGGGTTATAACTTCAATATTGCCGATAGTTGTATCGTCGTTGCAGCCTTTATGCTCGTTATTTATGTTATCGTTAGCGAGGTTAAAGACTACCAAGAAAGAAATAAAACCAAAGTCAAACAAGTTGGCGCTCCTAAAAAGGTCCTTTCCAAGATCGAACAAGAGAAACTTGAAATGGAAAAGAAGCAGGACGAAGAAAGTAAATAATTAGTAGTTATTTAGTAAACCTATGAAATACATCGTTAGTTTTAAAGAAAATGGTGAAAGATTTGATAAGGCTGTTAGTCTCCTTAACAGTGAACTTTCACGTTCTTATATTACTAAG
>JBGUGI010000061.1:0-2007 GCA_045111495.1 Bacilli bacterium
ATGAATATCAAGTAGAAGAAAGCAAGAAGTCAATAAGTGTTAAGAACATTATCGGCGATCCTGATATTTTAGGAAAAGTTGCTAGAAACTTTGTCGAACACTATGAAGGAAGAGTTAAAGAAGGCTCGACGGTAGCTGGTAAGTGTATGTTTGTCTGTGCTGATAGACAAATAGCCTATGATTTTTACAAAATTATCAGAGATGAATTAAGACCAGAATGGGTCGAAGAAAGAAAGGCTCCTGGTGGTGTTACTCTTTCTAAGGAAGAAGAAAGAAAGCTACGTCCAATGCCTATGATGAAAATCATTGCTACACGAAGTAAAGATGACCCAAAAGACTTATATGATTTATTAGGCACTGATGAAGACAGAAGAGATGCCGCTATTCAATTTAAAGACATCAATTCCAACTTCAAGATTGCGATAGTGGTTGACATGTGGCTCACCGGTTTCGATGTGCCATTCCTTGATACCATCTATATCGATAAGTTGCTAAAGCAAGAACACAGTATTATTCAAACGATTTCTAGAGTTAATAGAGCATATCCAGGCAAGAACTCTGGTTTAATTGTGGACTTTATCGGCATCAAATACGGTGTTAATAGAGCACTTAAGAAATATGCAAAATATGACAAAGACAATATTCAAGGTATTGAAAAGGCTATTGAGATTGTTAAAGACAAAATCGAAGTCCTTGATGCAATGTTTTATAAGTTTGACTCCGATAAATATTTCAATGGAAATGGGCAAGAAAAGCTCATTTGCCTAAATAATGCGGCCGAATTCGTTCAGTTAACTAAAGATTTAGAAACAAGATTTATGACTGTAGCTCGCGTTATGTCTAAAGCATTTGGCTTATGCAACGCTATTAAAGACTTTACTGAAGAAGAACTAAACAAGATTCATTTCTATATTGCGGTTAGATCTATCATCTTTAAACTAACCAAGGGTCATGCTCCTGATATCGCTCAAATGAACAAAACAGTAGCAGCGATGATTAGAGAAGCAATTAAAGCAAATGGTGTAGAAGAACTCTTCAAAGAAGAAAGAGATTTGGAAACTAATGCGGTTGATTTGTTTGATAAAGAGTATTTGGCGAAAGTGAACGCTATTAAAATGCCTAATACTAAAATAAAAGTTTTACAGCAATTATTATCTCAAGCCATCGACGAATTTAAGAGAATTAATAAAATTAAAGCGCTAACTTTCTCTGAAAGATTATCAAATATTGTCGATGCATATAACAAGAGACCATTCGACCAATTAATGGTTAGTGAATTATTAGATGATGTTGCAGAACAATTGGTTGCATTAATGGATGATTTGGTTTTTGAAAAAGAATCATTCGAAGAGCTTGGAATTGATTATGAAGAAAAAGCTTTCTATGATGTCCTCATTTCAGTGGAAGAAAAGTACGGGTTTACATTTCCAGAAGAAAAGAATCTCTTACTGGCTAAGAAGATATGTGAACTTGTTAGAGATAAAACCAAATATGCAGACTGGTCAAATAGAGGAGATATTAAAGCGGAATTACAGGCTGATATCATCATTGCCTTGGCAGAAGAAGGATTCCCTCCAATACCTTCCTCAAAGAACCCAGAGGATTACCAAAGCGTTTATACAGCTGTAATTGAACAAGCAGAAAACTTCAAAAAATATTATAGAAATTAGTTGAATATTATAATTAGAAATCTATTGTAAACAGCAATAGAAAACATGGTACCGCAATAGCCTCTACGTGTACGCGCATTGTAGCACTCGCGCGTGTCAAGGCATGTAGAAACTGTTGTTTGTTTGCAACTTATAAACAGCAAGTAATTGCTAAAAATAGTGATTGCGTGTAGCGGTTTTTGCATATGTGTGACACATTTGTGCAGTTAAGTGAGTATAATGAGTTAATCTACAACCAATGAGGTTGTGAAAAACCCATTAAGGAAGAGGGTCATCATATGTCATTAGCAAGCGATAGAAAACACCACTACAAAACGATTGATAGAACATGTTATGC
>JBGUGI010000062.1:0-2901 GCA_045111495.1 Bacilli bacterium
GTGTATAAATTAAATATTTATATTCCGGACGATAAAACAAGAGAAGTTCGTGGTAGCCAATATTACAAATCGCCGCGACAGCAAGAAGAATAATGATTGCTAAAAATAAACGAAAACTTTTCGTTCTGTTGACGTAGGAAAACATTAATAATATAAAAATCACAAGGCAAAGAGCGAGGACGCCAACATCGCCCATACGTGAATACATTCTAATTACATCATTAGTAGGCATAATAATATGCTCAAAGCGCCTAATATTTTAAGGTTGCAAAAAAGATCTCCCTAAATCAATTTATGATGCACCTTGATTAATTCCATTATATACCAGCAATGAGAATAAAAATATATATTTTATGCGCATAAGAAAAGCGCGCCTACAATGACGCGCTTTGTTTTGTTTAAATCAACAATTACTTATTTTCAGAAACAAGTAGTGCTTTGTTTTTAATTTCTTCATCGATGAGTTTTAAGAATTCATCAATGCTAACAGTGATTTGTTCTTGTACGCCGAATCTTCTATAAGTCACTGTTCTATCATCTCTTTCGTGATCACCGAGAACAAGTGTGTATGGAATCTTCTTCATTTGAGAAGATCTCATTCTATAACCAAGCTTATCGTTAGAGTCATCGAGAGTCACTCTAAGACCATGTTCTTTGAACTTCGCTAATAATTCGTTAGCGTATTCTAAGTGGTAATCATTGTTGACTGGTAATAGGTTAACTTGCACTGGGGCTAACCATGTTGGGAAAGCACCCTTAGTTTCTTCAATTAAGAAGGCGATAAAACGATCTAAAGAACCTAAGATTGCGCGGTGAACAACAACTGGTCTAGCTTTCTCACCTTTTTCATCGATATAGGTAAGTTCAAATCTTTCTGGTAATTGATAGTCGAGTTGGATAGTGCTTAATGTGACATCATGACCAATGGCGCTCTTAACTTGAACGTCAAGTTTTGGACCATAGAAAGCCGCTTCACCAATGGCTTCATAATAATCAACACCTAATTCTTTTAAAACTTCACGTAATTGGTTTTCGCTCTTTTCCCAGAGTTCATCATTACCGAAATACTTTTCGGTATCGTTAGGATCTCTTAAGGATAAACGGAATGCATAGTTTTTAAAACCAAAGTCGTGATAGACATCAAGAATAAGCTTAGTAACTTCTTTGAAGACATCACCAATTTGAGTTGGCATACAGAAGATATGAGAGTCGTTTTGATAGAACGCTCTTGTTCTTTCAATACCAGTTAAGGCACCTGAAGCTTCAAAACGGAAGTCAGCAGCGATTTCTGCAATCTTTAATGGTAATTCACGATATGAGTGCAACGCACTTCTATACATCACCATGTGATGTGGACAGTTCATTGGTCTCAAGACATATGATTCATTGTCGACATCCATCTTTGGGAACATATCCTTTTGGTAGTGGGCCCAGTGACCAGATGTCTTATATAATTCAACGTTGCCTAAACATGGAGTTAAGACGTGCTTATAGCCTAAGGCTATTTCTTTATCCATGATGTAGTCACTTAACATACGTCTAACAAGGAAACCATTTGGTAACCACATTGGTAAGCCCTTACCAACAAGGTCATCATACATAAAGATACCTAATTGTTTGCCTAAAATACGGTGGTCTCTTCTCTTTCTTTCTTCAAGAATTTCGAGCCATTTATTTAAATCTTCAGCGGTATACCAAGAGGTACCATAGATTCTGGTTAATTGTTTGTTTTTGCTATTACCTCTCCAGTAGGCACCTGCTAAAGAAAGTAGTTTAAAATGTTTGATTAGTCCTGTGGACATAATGTGTGGTCCGCGGCATAAGTCAACGAAGTCACCTTGTTTGAATGTAGTGATACTTTCATTAATTTCTTTAATGAGTTCAACCTTATAAGGATTGTTTTTGAATAGTTCGAGAGCTTGCTCTTTAGTGAGTTCTTCGCGAACGATTCTTAAATCTTTGCCTGCTAATTCTCTCATCTTCTTTTCGATAACTGGGAGATCGTTTTCTGTAATAACGTCTTCACCGAAATCGATGTCGTAATAGAAGCCATTCTCAATAGCAGGTCCAAAGCCAAACAGGGCTTTTGGATATAATTCTGTAATAGCTTGCGCTAATAAGTGAGAAGTAGAATGGTTCAATACTTCTAGTGCTTCCGCACTGGTTTTGTCCATTTCAATAATGGAACCGTCATGTTGTTGTACTTTCATAAAATAATTCTTTCCCTCCGCAATACAATAGCGGGCTTATCCTTTTGGCTTAGAGCCAATTTATTGCAACATATCGATTAAATCTCTTAATCCATGTGTATGCCTATGTTTCATTTCAACGGCTTCGTCGATTGGGTAATCAACGATTTCGTTTTGTTTAATACCAACAATTCTGCTTGTTGGTTCTTTGTCACATAAGAGTTCGACAGCTTTAGCACCAAATCTAGCGGCTAAAATTCTATCGTGAGCGGTTGGAGAACCACCTCTTTGTAATCTACCAAGAACCTCGGTTCTTGTATCAAAGCCAGTTTCTTTAGCGATTTCACCGGCTAATTCATTAATATCTAATAAGTTTTCACTGACGATAATAATCGCGTGGCTCTTATTTTGAGCTTTCATTTTACGTAACTTACGGAATAAGACGTCTTTCTTTAAAGGATGTTCAACACAGATGACACCTTCAGCACCTTCTGCTAAAGCGGCAAACATGGCTAAGTCACCACAGTGACGACCCATAACTTCAATTAATGAGCAACGTTGATGGGAGCCAGATGTATCTTTAAGTTTATCGACACATTCACAAATAGTGTTGAGCGCTGTGGCAAAACCAATTGTTTCATCAGTGCTACCGACATCGTTATCAATTGTGCCTGGGATACCAATGCAAATAATGCCGTGTTTAGATAAAGCT
>JBGUGI010000063.1:0-2223 GCA_045111495.1 Bacilli bacterium
TGGTCCTTCTGGATGTGGTAAAACCACAACATTACGTATGATTGCGGGTTTAGAAACTCCAACTTCCGGTAAAATTGTCATCGGCGATCAAGTCGTCTATGACTCTGAAGAAGGAATTAATGTTTCCGCTGCTAATCGTCATGTCGGATTCTTATTCCAAAACTATGCCTTGTGGCCACATATGACTGTTTATAAAAACATCACATTTGGTTTACAAGAATTACACGATAATTTACCACTCATTAATAGTGAGTATCTTAAATACATCGCTCTTTCTAAAGCCGTAACTAAAGTTACCGACATTAGAAAATTCCTCAACTATGCAGTTGATAAGAAAGGCAAAGTCGATAAAAACAAAGCCTGTTTATATTTAATTGATGGCTTTAAGATTTCTATGAGCGCTGCTAATGAATTATATGCTCTTAATTTTGATTCTAAGCCTTTAACTGAATGTAAGGATTTCGCAGAACAAAAGAGCAAAGAATTCTTAGAAAAAGCCGAAAAGATTCGTAACACTGAAAAAGAAAAAGGTCGTATCTTCAACGACAATGGTGTTTATGTTGATGCAGAAGGAAAACCAATCATTAAATACCGTAAGTTAAATAAAGAAGAAATCGACTTAAGAGTCCGTCATGTGGCACGTATCGTTCACATTGGCGAATTCATGGATCGTTATCCATCTGAATTATCAGGTGGTCAACAACAACGTGTCGCTATCGCAAGAACCTTAGCACCAGAGCCAAAAGTTATCTTCATGGATGAACCATTATCTAACTTAGATGCTAAATTACGTTTAGAAATGCGTTCTGAATTAAAACGTTTACACCTTGATACAGGTTCAACATTCGTTTACGTGACCCATGACCAACAAGAAGCTATGACTCTTGCGACACGTGTCTGCTTAATCAACAATGGTGTACTTCAACAATATGAACCACCATTAGATATCTTCAAAAAGCCTGCTAACTTATTTGTCGCAGACTTCATTGGTTCACCATCTATTAACTTTATTGAAGCGCGTCCAACCCAAAAGGGTGATGTGATTGAACTTGAAATGTTAAATGGTAGAACATTTGTGTTCACACCTAACAAGAAAGTCGATATCAACGAATTCTTCAAACAACGTGATGCTGAAATTCAAGCTAAAGAAGATGCTTTAGAAGAAGCAAAGAAACAACGTGGTTATGTTGAAAAAGAAAACGCTGATCGCCGCTTTAACTATCATATTCACACAGTTCATGGCGACATCGAAGCAGAAGAAGAACACGATATTCCAGATGATACACTTATCTTAGGTATTAGACCTGTCTTTATAAACATTAAAAACCAAAATAGTGGTTTAGAAGGTGAAATCTATAGTGCTCTTCCTACTGGTACTGAAACAACAGTTAAACTATCAATCGATGATTTCTTCTTAACATCTGTTGTATACGGTGATGTTGACTATGAAATGGGCGCGAAGATTAACGTCTCATTTGACACTAATAGAATTCTTCTATATGACCGTAAATCAGGCAAACTTATCACTGATGGTACATTGAAGATTAAACAATAATTATCAACATTGATTAAGGTTGTCCAAAACTGCTTTAAACTATGTCGTGTTGAGGTGGGTTTGGCAATCATCCTTTCAAAGGACAAGTCGTTCATTGGAGCGGCTTGTTTATTTAATAATCTTCTCTGCTACTAGAGTAGATATACAACTGAACGCTGCGTTAATCGCGGCGTTTGTTTTTTCAAACACTGATTAGTTAGCGTCTACATCAGCATAGCCAGGATTAATCATATATTTAACGATAGGGGAGAGTGAGTCTCTTTGTTCTTCCAAAACTTCTTTTTCTTCAGGACTACGCATGGTGAATTTTCTTTTGTATGTTCTTGCCATTTAATAGCCTCCTTCAAATAGAATAGCAAAGAAAAAAGTAGACCGCACTTTTTATACGTGTCTACTTTTATCTTATCGGTTCAGTTAAGTATTAGATCTAATCTTTGTGTGTGAGTTATTGTGATAAAAGATTTTGTGTCTATTTGAATGAATTAGATTGTGTTATTACAACAGTTATTCGTTATTTTAAGTGCAATTCAACAACTGTCTCTACATGCCTTGACACGCGCAGGTGCTCATGTGTGCGCATATACGCGTAATCGAAGAGACTATTGTGGAACCATGTGTACTAGTTTTGGTCTTATAGATTTGCCGTCTCTTTTATCTATTTTAGCCTC
>JBGUGI010000064.1:0-5191 GCA_045111495.1 Bacilli bacterium
CTAGAGAACAAGCTTTAGCTTATGGCCATAGCCTCGACAGAGAATTAAAGTTCCTTTTTGTCCATGGCTTATTGCATCTTCTTGGCTATGACCATATGACTAAGGAAGATGAAAAAATAATGTTTGCTTTGCAAGACGAAATCTTGGCGTGAGGTGCATATGAAAAATAACGAATTAGCAAAAGTCGCAATTGAGGCGAGAAACTTATCTTATAGCCCATACTCTAAATTCAAAGTGGGCGCTGCTTTACTTTGTAAAGATGGAAAGGTTTTTAAAGGAGCTAACGTTGAAAACTCCTCCTACCCTCTATGTATGTGTGCTGAAAGAAACGCTCTTTATAGTGCGATGATGAACGGCTATAAGAAAGAAGATTTTGTCGCTTTAGCAATTGCCGCTGAAACAGATGAACCATGCTCCCCATGTGGTGCATGCCGTCAAGTCATCAGCGAATTATTCCCAAGAGACGGAGCAATTGTTCTAACAAACCTAAAGGGCGATCTTAAGGAGACCAATATTGATGAACTCCTTCCATTTGCCTTTTCCGGAGATGATTTAAAGTAATGAAATCCGGTTTTGTAGCCATCTTGGGCCGTCCTAATGTAGGCAAATCAACTTTGTTGAATGGTTAAATCAACCATAATGTTTCTATTGTTACAGATTAGTCACAAACCACAAGAAACAACATTATTGGTATTTATAATGATTAAAACACCCAAATCGTTTTTCTTGATACTCCAGGAATTCATAAGCCAAAAGCCCAACTAGGTCAAGAAATGAACAATATGGCTTATAGCGCTGCCCATGACGTTGATGTCGCCATCTTAGTAGTGGATGCCTCTAAACCATTTGGCGATGGTGATAATTATATTATCGAACACTTAGATATTCATCATTGTCCACTTATTATTGTTTTTAACAAAATTGATTTGGCGAGATTAGATAAGACTGAAGAGCTTAAGAAAACTTATCGCGCTTTCTTTAAAGACGCACTCTTTATTGATGCTGTTGCTAAAGAAGGTTTCAATATTGATGAAATCCTCAAGACAGTTTCTTCTTTATTGCCTGAAGGTCCAGCTTACTATCCTCCAGAAATGATTACCGATAAAGATGAAGTCTTCCGTATCAAAGAAATCATTCGTGAAAAGGTCTTAAAGACCTTAAGAGAAGAAGTTCCACATTCTGTGGCTATTTATATGGAACACATTGAATGGGAAAAGAAGCCTTTATCAATTCTAGCTTCAATCATCGTTGAAAAAGATAGCCAGAAAGGCATTGTTATCGGTAAAGGCGGGCAACGCATTAAAGAGATTGGTAGCAAAGCTAGACAAAGCATTGAAAGACTTTTAAACCAACACGTTTACTTAGAACTTAAAGTAAAAGTGGATGAAGATTGGAGAAACGCTCCTTCTTCATTAAAAGAATACGGATATAAATACGAAAAATAAAAAATGAAGATAATTGTATTATCAATTAACCCTTATAAAGAAAAAGATGCGATTGTGACAGCGATTAGTGAAAAGGAAACAATCACCTTTTTAGCGAGAGGCATTAAAGATCCAAAGAGTAAGAATGCTGCTCTAAACAACATCTTAACTGTCGCTGATATCGAATTGATGGATGGAGATTTCAAATACCCCATCTTAAAAAGCTCTAAACCTCTGTTCTCTTCTTTGAAGATGGAGATGGATGAGAAGTATTTAGGGTGCATCGTACTCATGGACGAGATGATTCTTAATCTCTTTCCAAGTGAAGAACAATACATCATGTTTCCATATTTGGAAAAAGCCGTGGAAACGCTTAAAGAGAAAAACGATTGGCTCATGACCTTACTTTTATTAATGAGTCACGTCATTCGCTTAGGTGGATTCCAGCTCGAAGTTAATAAATGTGTCATATGTGGTAAAAGAAACGGCATTGTCGCTTTCTCCTTTACCGATGGTGGCTTTATCTGCAAAGACTGCTACGATACAGAAGTTGATAGAGATTTAAATAAATCGCAAATGCTTCTCCTAAGAGAAATTGTTAATTGTCCTGACTTTAGTTTAATCGAAAAAGAATATCAAAAAGAGGACGCTAAGGTACTTTTTGATAGATTCCAGCACTATATTGAAGAAGCATTTGGTTATCGCTTTAAGAACATTCGCTTGCTTATTGAATAATAAAAGTCCATAATAACACTCATAATAGGTTGACAACAATTCACGGAAATAATAGCATTTTTCGTGCATGTATATTATCAAGGGAGCATATTATGAGTAAATTTGAATTCGATAAACTATGTAATCATTTCATTGTCTCTGGCTTTTATTTCCAAGGCTCAGAGATTTATGGTGGTTTAAGCAACACTTGGGACTATGGCCCAATTGGTAGTGAAATCAAACAAAACATCCGCAAGATGTGGTGGAAGAAATTCGTCCAAGAAAGCAGTACAAACGTCGGTATTGATGCCGCGATTATGATGAATCCAAGAGTTTGGGAAGCGACAGGTCACGTTGCCACATTCAATGATCCACTTATTGACTGTAAGCACTGTAAGCAACGTTTCAGAGCAGACCAATTAATTGAAGGCGAATTCCCAGACGCTGATGTAAATGGCATGACTAATGAACAAATGATGGAATTCATTAGAAATAATCACGTTAAATGTCCAAACTGTGGTAGTGAAAACTTCACCGACATTCGTCAATTCAATATGATGTTTAAAACACATATTGGTGTCACTGAAGATAGCAAATCAGTTGTCTATTTAAGACCAGAAACCGCTCAAGGTATGTTCGTTAACTTTAAGAATGTCATGAGAGCGACACGTCGTAAATTACCTATTGGTATTTGTAATGTCGGTCGTGCATTTAGAAACGAAATTACTCCAGGGCAAATGACATTCCGTACACGTGAATTTGATCAAATGGAAATGGAATTCTTCTGCAAACCAGGTGAAGACTTAAAGTGGTTTGACTATTGGAAACAATACTGTTTAGACTTCGTTGATTCCTTAGGAATCAGAAAAGATCATCTCCGTTATAGAGACCACGAACCAGAAGAATTAGCCTTCTATAGTAAAGCCACAACAGATATCGAATATCTCTTCCCATTCGGTTGGGGTGAAATCTGGGGCATCGCCGATAGAACTGACTATGACTTAAACCGTCATATCAAATATAGCGGTGAAGCTTTAGATTATTTAGATCCAGAAACAAACGAAAAATATGTTCCATATTGTATTGAACCATCAGTCGGTTTAGACCGTTTGGTTTTAATGACTTTATGTGACGCTTATGACGAAGAACAAGTTGGTGACAACGATACACGTATCGTTATGCATCTTTCTCCTGCTGTTGCGCCATTTAAAGCCGCTATTCTTCCATTAAGTAAAAAGCTCGAAGAAAAGGCTCGTGAAGTGGAACAATCTTTAGCGAAGTACTTCAACGTCATCTATGATGATACCGGTTCTATCGGTAAACGTTATCGTAGACAAGACGCCATCGGTACTCCATTCTGCATTACTATTGACTTTGATACAGAAAATGATGGTGCAGTAACCATTCGTGAACGTGATTCTATGCAACAAGTCCGTATACCAATCGGTGAATTAAAAGCTTATTTAGAGGAAAAAGTCTTCTTTTAATCAAGTAGAAAAATAGTAGAAAATTAGGAAAAGTATAATTTATTATATGGCATTTGATGATAGTTTAATTAATGACGTGTTAAAGCACGCTGATATCGTTAAAGTGGTATCGGCGTATTTACCTGTGATTAGAAAAGGTAAAGACTATCTCGCTAAATGCCCATTCCATGATGACACTAATCCATCCATGCATATCTCACCTGAACTTCAAATCTTTAAGTGTTTTGTGTGTGGTACTAGTGGTAACGCTATTGGTTTTGTGAGGAAATACGAGAAACTCTCTTTTAGAGAAGCGGTCAAGAAAGTCGCAGAAATATGCGATTATCACGATCCTCGTTTAGAAGATATCCATGAAGCCAAGGTGGTTGACCCAAGAAGAGCGCCTTTAGTGAAGTGCCTTCATGATTTAACTGTCTATTACCAATATGCACTAAATTCTCCAGAAGGAAAAACTGGTCTTGATTATTTCAATAATCGTCACCTTGATGCTAACTTAAGAAGCAAATTCCTTCTTGGCTATGCGTTTAAAGATGGAAAAGCCACATGCCGTTTCCTTGAAGAAAAGGGTCATTCTTTGAAAACTATCGAAGATATTGGCATCGCTTCTAGCAACAATGGTGTCTATAGTGACCGTAATGCTGGTAGAGTCATCTTCCCAATTATGGACGCTAATGGTGAAGTTGTGGGCTATAGTGCAAGAAGACTTGGTGACGGTCCAGAGGCTAAATATGTTAACTCTCCTGAGACCTATTTATTTCATAAATCAAGCATTCTTTATAACTACAACAACGCTAAAGAAAAAGCACGTATCGCTGGCTATATCTATGTTTTAGAAGGTTTCATGGATGTCTATGCCCTGTATCGCATTGGCATGGAATCATGCGTAGCAACAATGGGTACAGCCTTAACAAACGAACACATTCGCTTGCTCAGATCTTTAAATGTTGAAATAAGACTCTGTCTTGATGGCGACCTTCCTGGTCAAAAAGCGACCATGGAAATCGCTAATAACTTGGTTAAAAACGGTTTATCTGTTCGTATCGTTGATAACCAAAACAGCACTAGAGACCCAGATGAGATTTTGAATCAAGATGGTGCAGTAGCACTTAATGCTTATTTAAATAAACTCATCTCAAGAGTGGATTTCATTCTCAATTACTACAAGAACACCAATCCGCTTCAAACAACAGAGCAGAAAACTCAGTTAATCCAGGAATTCATTCCTGTTTTACTAGCTATCCGTTCACAAATCGAACTCGATAGTTATATCAATAAACTCGCTAACATTACTGGTTTCGCGCCAGAAGCGATTAGGAATATTCTCAAAACTGCGAGAAATAAACCGCAAAACACTGACTTCCGCAAAATGATTAGAGAATATCATCCTGAAAGAAAAGTCCTTAGAAGGCTCGAATTTGCGGAGCGTGAACTTTTATACCAAATGCTCCAAAATCGCGAAGCAGTGGCCTTTTATGAGCAAAAAATCGGTGGTTTCTATGATGAAACGTATCGCATCATCGCAAATTACCTCATTGAATACGCGAAAGAGCAAAAAGATTTCGTTCC
>JBGUGI010000065.1:0-18166 GCA_045111495.1 Bacilli bacterium
ACGACGACGAGAGCTTTGCTACCAACTTTGATCGCATCTAAGAATGCAACGAAGTTTTTAGTTTTCTTTTCATCGAATTTGATTTCATCGACGACCACGAGTCCATCTTTTGTTTTTAAACTTAACGCGGACTTGAGCGCAAGTTTATGTTCTTTTTTGTTTTGGGAAATCTTGAAGTTTTGATTTCCGACTGGACCGAACACTGTGCCGCCACCGACCCAGATTGGGGAACGGGAGCTACCTGCACGAGCGCGGCCTGTACCTTTTTGACGCCATGGTTTTTTACCACCGCCACTGACTTCGTGACGCACTTTTGTTTTAGCGGTCGCTTGTCTTTGGTTGGCTTGTTCTACTTGAACGGCGTCGAACATTGCTTGTTGATGTGGTTCAATACCGAAGACTTCAGCATTGAGGTTCATCTTGGAGACTTCTTCGCCAGCCATGTTAAGGACTTTAACGCTGACGGATTTCTTTTCTGCCATAATTTCTGTTCTCCTTTCCGTTCTTATTCTGCGGCTTCAGTAGCTGGGGCTTCTTCGACGACTGGAGCTTCTTCAACAGGAGCTTCAACTGGAGCAGCTTCAACAACTGGAGTGCGGTTGATTAATGGTTTCACAGCTTCTGGATGTTTGACATCTTTGATAGCGCTACGGATGACCACGATGGACTTACGAGCACCTGGGAGACCACCTCTCACTAAGATGTAGTTCTTTTCTGCATCAACAGCGACAACTAATTGATTGAGGACTGTAGCAGATTCGTTACCGTAATGACCGGACATGTGTTTACCTGGCATAACGCCGTGGTTGTAACGACCGTTGTTAGCAAAGGTACCTTGACCTCTGTGGTAACCTGAACCGTGACCTTTTGGACCAATGGTTTGATTCCAACGTTTGATAACACCGGAATAACCGTGACCCTTACTTGTGCCAATGACATCGACGACTTCACCAGCTTTGAAGATGTCAGCTTTAATAACATCACCGAGTTGGTAGCCAGTCATTTCATCGCCCTTTAATTCTTTAAGGACTTGGTGTGGGACTGTATTGGCTTTCTTTGCGATTCCCTTTTCGCATTTGTTGGCTCTGGATTCTTTTAATTCTTCATAACCAACTTGCACAGCGGCATAACCGTCTTTTTCAACAGTTTTGACTTGTGTGACAACGTTTGGTAAGACTTCAACGACTGTCACAGCGTAGATTTGGCCATCTTCAGCGAAGACTTCAGTCATGCCCATTTTTCTACCGACAATAGCTTTCATTGACTCTTACCTCCTATAATTTGATTTCGATATCCACACCGGCTGGTAAATCGAGATTCTTTAAGGAATCAAGAGTTTCCTTGCGGTAATTCTTAATATCGATGATTCTTTTGTGTGTTCTGATTTCGAATTGTTCACGGGAATCTTTATATTTGTGAACAGCTCTAAGAATGGTGAACACTTGTTTTTCCGTTGGGAGCGGAATTGGACCGACAACTGTGGCGCCGGTGTTCTTCGCTGCAGCAATGATCTTTTCAGCACTTAAGTCTAAGTTGACATGATCGTAAGCTTTTAAGCGAACCCTAATCTTTGTTGCTTTTGCCATGAATTGTTTTTTCCTCCTATCACTATCAGGCTTTGACTTTAACTCTCTCAGTGCGAATTACCTGAATACACCTTCATGACAACGCCTGTGGGTGTATCAGCAACCTCGCACGTCAACGCGAGCCGTCAACGTTTAATATCATACGTGAGTGTAGGTGCGCTGTCAACCAATTATTAAATAAATTTAAATATATAAGGGCGAAAGCCACTAAAATAATTGACACGTGACACGGTTTTCCAAGCGAAAAATTTGCAACAAAAAAGGCGAAAAAGTCATTTTTCACCCCTCATTTTTCAATTTTTGACGTCTTAAATTTCGTCTTTTTTTGCTCTTATTGAGAACTTACAGCCACAGTAGTGTTGGAAGTAGAGACCGTACTTGCGAACAATGTCGAGTGATTTTTCGTATCCACCATTTTTCTTAAAGTCAGCGGGTAACCACTTCACTCGTTTGCCTTCAGAAAGTTCAAAACCAATCTTGTTTAGATCTTGAGAATTCTTGAATCTAGAGATGCTCATTACTGTGCCAACATAATCATAACCACGCTCATCAGCGAGCTCGATTGCTTGACCTAATCTCTTTCTAAAACAGATACGACAGCGCTCCATGCCTTCGCGTTGGTCAGCGTATGGTTCTAAGTCTTTATTGTAGTTTAAATTATCGTAAGCAAATTCAATAACCTCAATATCCGCAGAAATGGCCTTTAAATAGCCCTTGAGTTCATTTAGACGGCGGTTATATTCTTCTTCTGGATAAATGTTTGAGTTGTTATAAATGATTGTGATCTTAAAATAATCTTTAATTAATTCAAAAGGGTAGGTAAAGCATGGACCACAGCAAACGTGTAAAAGTAAGGTGGGCTTTTCACCACTTTCTTTTAGAACTTTGAGTAGTTTTTCCTGCTCTTTTTGATAATTAATCTTTGTCTCTTCCATGGATAAACATTGCATCGCCAAAAGAGAAGAAACGGTATTTTTCTTCTACTGCGTGCTTATAAACTTCTAAGGTAAATTCCCTACCCATAAACGCTGATACAAGCATGATTAACGTTGATTTTGGGAGATGGAAATTAGTAATTAAGGCATCGATAGTTTTGTATTCGTAGCCTGGTTCAATAAAGATGTTCGTGGCTTCTCTTGTAGGTTTAAAGCATCCATATTTAGAATAGTTAGCTTCTAAGGTTCTAACTGATGTTGTACCAATCGCAATAATACGTTTGCCTTCCGCTTTGGCCTTATTTAATCTTTCAGCGGATTCTTCACTCATCTCATAGACTTCACTATGCATGACATGATCTTTAGTGTCTTCCACTTTGACTGGTCTAAATGTTCCTAAACCAATATGAAGAGTAACATCGATGACTTCCACCCCTTTAGCTTTGAGTTTTTCAAATATTTCCTCTGTGAAGTGGAATCCCGCTGTTGGAGCGGCGGCACTACCTTCATATTTAGCATAAACAGTTTGATATCTATCATTAGTGCATAATTGTTGAGCGATATAAGGTGGCAAAGGCATTTTGCCTAATTGATCTAAGACTTCTAAGAAGATACCTTCATAAATGAATTTAAAAACACGTAGGCCTTCTTCTCTTTCTTCAATGCATTCAGCGATGAGTTTACCTTCGCCGAAATCCACTCTCGCACCAACCTTTAATGATTTAGCGGGTCTAGTTAAACATTCCCAGTTATCACCTTCTAATTGCTTTAACAAAAGAAGTTCACAGTGCGCTCCAGTCTTCTCTTTAATACCTAATAATCTCGCAGGAATGACTTTAGTGTTATTCCTCACTAAAACATCACCATCATGAAGATAATCAACGATATCGTAGAAATGTTTGTCTTCGTATGTTTTATTTTCTTTATCAACCACTAAAAGACGAGAGTGATCTCTTTTTTCACTTGGTCTTTGAGCGATTAATTCTTCAGGTAAATAATAATCAAATAAATTAATGTTCATTAGAAGCCTCTTTCATCACCAAACTCTTCGAGTTTTTGTTTCATGAATTCTTCATATCTATCTTCTTTAATAGCTTCTCTAGCTTCTTCCACTAAACGGATAAGGAATCTAACGTTATGGATAGACATTAAGCGTTTGCCAAATGTTTCATCACAAATATGTAAATGTCTTAAATATGCTTTAGTGTAATTCTTGCAGCAATAGCAATCACACTTATCGTCTAATGGAGTAAAGTCTTCTTTATACTTTTCGTTTTTAATATTCACACGACCATGTGAAGTCATTAAAGCACCGTGTCTAGCAAGTCTAGTTGGTAAAACACAGTCAAACATATCAACACCACGTAAGATACTACCTAAGATGTAGTCGATAGAACCAATACCCATGACATATCTTGGTTTATCTTCTGGTAAATACTTGATCGCATAATCAATCATTTCAAAGAATTTATCTTTTGGTTCACCAATTGATGTACCACCGATGGAATAGCCTGGGAAATCCATTTTCACTAGTTCTTCCGCGCACATCTTTCTTAAGTCTTCGTAGTCGCCACCTTGAACAATACCGAACAAAGCTTGATCTTCTCTTTTGTGAGCATCTTTACCACGCTTCGCCCATCTTAATGTTCTTTCAGTGGATTTTTTGCAGTAGTCATAGTCCGCTGGCCAAGGAATACATTCATCAAAAGACATCGCGATATCTGAACCTAATTTCTCTTGAATCTCAATTGAAGTTTCAGGAGAGAAGAAGAGCTTGTCACCATTTAAATGGTTCTTAAAATGCACACCCTCCTCGGTTATTTTTCTATTTTCCGCGAGAGAAAAAACTTGGAAACCACCACTATCTGTGAGAATTGGGCCATCCCAGTTCATAAATTTATGTAAACCACCGGCTTTAGCAACGATATCCGCGCCTGGTCTAATGGAAAGATGATAAGTATTACCTAAAATTGTACCCGCTCCCATTTGATGAAGTTCTTCTGGAGATAAGGTCTTGACTGTGGCTAATGTACCAACAGGCATAAACATTGGGACTTCACAATCACCATGTGGAGTGTGAAGGATACCATATCTAGCACCCGTCTTTTTATCAACGTGTTTGATTTCTAAATAAAAGTTTTTCATAACGTAGTTATTATACTTGCTAAACCAAATAGTGCAAACAAAAAGCGTAGCATGCGCTACGCCTATTGTCTTAATAGTTATTCTTATTTAAGAATGAGTTTTCTTAAATTGAGAGCGCCTTTACCTTCGTAAACGAATGTAACTTGGTCTTTCTCTCCACCCTTTTCAACTTTAAATTCGATAAGGGCTTCGCCTTTAACGTTAATGTCTTGAGCAGCTTCTTTTTCACCATACTTCATGATGAGTTTACCTTCAGCCTTACCATCTAACTTAATAGCGAATGATTTGGTCTTGGATAAATCGAAGTACTTATAGGTGATGGAACAGCCATCATTGAAGTTCTTAACGTATTGGTTTGGATTTTCTTCTCTATCTTCACCTTCTTGAGTTAAGAATGGTTCTTTACCATGACCGAATTTGAAGATGCCATAGAATCTGTTGCCATTTTTCGCTCTTAAGCCACAGCACATAGAAGCGAAGTATTCGCCTTCACCTGGTAATGGTTTAGCGTATAAGCCTTGAGATGTTCTTTCAACTTGTTTGAAGGAACCATCTTTTTCCATGAAGATTTCTTCCGCGAAACCTTGTCTGGAGAATTGGCATTTATTTGTTTGTCTATGAGCGAATACATAGTATCTACCGTTAACTTCCACCATAGAACCGTGTGTATTACCTGTGAAGTCAACAGCGTCTTTACTATTTTCAATACCGCGTAAGCCAATATCACCGTTAGAAATTAATGTGCCACCTTTCTTGAATGGGCCCATTGGGGAATCACCGATACAGTAGCAGAGTTCGTGACCAGCTTGGGAAGAATAAATGAAATAGTATTTACCATTGAATTTACGCATTGAGGACGCTTCGAAGAAAGCGTGAATGCCATATTCTTTATTAACATCGTTTCTAATTGTTGGAACAGTCATCACTGGTTCAGTGATTGGTGTTAACATGTCTTTTGGATCTAATTCAACAACTGCGCCACCTTTAATGGATTTGGCACGGACGTCTAATAATGGATAGAACATGGCAGAGCCATAATATAAATAGACATGGCCATCTTCAACAAAGACTGCTGGGTCGAATGGAAGATATGTTTTGCCCCATTTCTTTAAATCAACATTGCCGTGATATTTGAATGGACCTGCTGGGTTATCAGCGACTGCGCAGTGAATAATCCAAGAACCACTTGTGATGCCTTGGACTGGGCAATAATACAAATAGAATTTTCCATCTGGACCTTGGCAAACATCTGGAGCGTAATAGACTCTCTTACCATTTGTGGTTGGATCGTCAACTTTTCTCCAAATAACGCCTTCATATCTCCAATCAGATAAGTCATCGATTGGTGCGGACCATGTAACATAATCGTTTAAACAGAAATTACCACCATTGAAACGGTCATGGGAACCATAGACATAAACACGTCCATTAAAAACGTGTGGCTCACCATCCGGAATATACTCAAAGTTGGGTAAATAAGGATTTGTAACTACTTTTTTCATGATAAAGTCTCCTATGTGTTACTACGCCTTCAATTTTAGCAATAAAAAAGCATTCGATTGATTATTAAGTTGCTTTTACCACATGACAATCTTACGAATGCGCGTATTAATTAGAGGACTTTAATGAAACCTTCTTTTCTATCCTTAATCGCTAAGACAGCGTTTTCAGCAGGATAGCCAAGAATACAAGAACCGACCACCATGAAATCTTCAGGAATGCCTAAGGCCTTTTTAACTTTTAACCCATTTTTTGTTTGGAAGAATTCATCAAATTGATTAATCCAACAAGAAGCTAAGTTTAAGGAATGCGCGGCCACAAACATGTTTTCTAAGATGCAGGAGCAATCTTGATAAGTAAAACGATCATCTCTTGGACCCGCCACTAAGATAATGGTTTTTGCGCCATACATGCAGTCTTTATTTCTAATCTCAAGTGATAGACGTCTAAGCTTTTCGACGTTTCTTTTGCTGTTAATTACATAGATATTAGCAATTTGCCTATTCATACCGCTTGGAGCGAATTTACCAGCTTCTGCCACCATCATCGCTTTCTTTAAAGAGACTTTCTTATCGCTATAGCTTCTACAGCTGACACGGGATTTGATTGTTTTTAAGACTTTGTTTTCCATAAATATCTTTTAACCTCTATCTGTAATACTTAGCGACCATTAATAATATGCTCTTATTCGTCTCGTAATCGTTCTTTAGTTGAGATTCGTCAACTTCGACACCTCTTTCATGACAGAATTTAACGAACTCTTTTGTGAAGAACCATAAGCGCAAATCTTGCTGGACAAATTTGTCTTTGTTTGTAAATCTCTTGTACTTGAATGGTAGGTAATAGAGCTTACCTTTTGCGAATACAAAATTGTCTGGATTCATCTCTAATTCCATGCCATCGTTCCTCGCGTACCAGAACGTTTTGAACATGAGATCTAATATCTCCTCAGATAAGGGACCTTTCTTTAATAAATCAAAGCAATTATCGCCTTCAACATATTCAATAACTGCCCATCTTAAATTTTTATCGTATAAGTAGCACTTAGGATTAGTTACTCCCGATACTCTTAGACGATGTTCACAATCGACAAAATCATCGAATCCCGCTTTATCGTTATCGAATTTCTTTAAAAAGAAATATTCGCCTTTTCTTTCAACTTTAAAAGTGCGTTCACCGATTTGTTCAACGACTGTATAAACTTTTCTTTTAATTTCAATTTCTTCAACCATATCTTCATTTTATAGATATTCCTTTTCTTAGCAAAGAAAAAAGATATTTAGTTTTTTAATTAACAATATATAATATTGTGCATAAAGGGGATTGAGTTATGAACAAGAATATCGAAAGATTCATTAGATACGCTAAAATTGATACCCAAGCGGATGACACTACTGGCACTACTCCTAGTACTGAAAAGCAAAAGAACCTAGGACGCCTATTAGTTAAAGAGTTATTAGAACTTGGTTTAGAAGATGCCTATATGGACGAATATGGTATCGTTTATGCCCATTTAGATGGGGAAGGCGATGTCATTGGTTTAAATGCCCATATGGATACTGCCTTAGAAGTAACTGATACAGGAGTTAATCCTCAAATCGTTACTAATTGGGACGGTAAAGATATCAAGCTCAATAACCAATACAAAATCACATTAGAACAATTTCCTAAGATGAAAGCCTTCATTGGTAAAGACTTAGTCGTTACTGATGGTAACACCTTGTTAGGTGCTGATGATAAAGCCGGTATCGCTATCATCATGGCGGTATTAGATTATTTAAAAGAACATCCTGATTTCAAACATCACCCATTAGCCATTTCCTTTACTGTGGATGAAGAAATTGGTGAAGGTCCAAAACATTTCTCTTTAGAGAAAATGAAAGCGGATTATGCATTCACTATTGATGGTGGCAATATCAATTGCATTGATTGTGAAAACTTTAACGCTCAGGGCTTAAAAGTCAAAATCACTGGTGTAGCTGTTCACCCAGGTGAAGGCAAGAATACACTTATCAACGCTCTTCAATTACAAGCGGAATTTATCTCTATGCTTCCTCAAGAAGAAACACCATTCTACGCTGATGAAGGCTATTGGCATTTAAACAATATCTCTGGTTCTAGCGAAGAAGTTGAATTCTCTGCGATTTTAAGAAACTTCTCTAGAGAAAAACTCGAAGCTTTAGATATGAAGATCTATGAAATTAGAGATGTATTGCAAAGCAAATATCCAAAGGCCAAGATTGAAATTGAAATCTTTGAACAATATGAAAATATGAAAGCCTATGTCGATAAGGATCCACGCCCAGTTAAGAAAGCGGAAGCCGCTTTAAAAGCCATGGGCATTGAACCAGTATTCGATAGAATTAAAGGTGGCACTGACGGCGCTACTTTCTCTAAGATGGGTTTAGTCACTCCAAACTTAGGCACAGGAAGTGGCAACCACCACGGTCGTTTTGAATATTTATGCATTCAAGATTTTGAAAAAATGATCGATATTGTCCTTAAAATTATCGAAAGATAGGTCTTAAAACTGAAAGATATATAAGATACGATTAAAGTATGCTAAGAAAACAGAATAGGCTCCACATAGCCTTAGAATTGGTCACTATTTTTAGTTTTATTGTCATTGGTGTCACAATATTAACTTTTATGTACTATGACGTAGAAATGAGTAAGTCTTATTTAGGCTCGCTTGTTTTAGCTATCGGTGTGACTGAACTCGTTTCATTCTTATCATTAAGAGACTTAGCCAAACTAAGAAATATTCCTAACGCTGTTACTGCGCTTTTGCAAATGATATTAGGCGTCATCTTGATGGTTATCGATGTTGAATTGCCAATAGTTTGTATTGTTTGGGGTATATGTAATATTGTCTTCTTAGTTACTAAGGTAGTTGATGCTGGTCTAAACCTAATTCATCAACCGTTCTTAAATATCATTATCATTATCCTTTGCATTATTGAGACTATTTTCTCAATTTTCTTAATCGCTAAAAGTAGCGATATACAAGTCTTGAATCATCATATCGTCTTTATCGGTATCGCTCTCCTCGTAAGAGCGTTCATTCTTGTTATTGAATTTGTCATTCACCGCTACCAAAAGCTTTAATCATTATGTCTAAAAATAAACAAGTTAAACAAACAATCTATTTTCACGATGAACTAAATGACGATTTTGCTGATAACGGTATTAAAACCGTTAAAATAAAAGACGATTATCGTTATATCAATAAATCCTGGTTATTTAGATTTAATAGCTTCTGGCTCAGATATTTTTTTGCTATTCCTGTTTTAACAATCTTGATGCTTTTTATGTATCGTCCAAAGATTAAAAACAAGCAGGTTTTAAAGCAACTTAAGAGAAAAGGCTATTACATCTATAGCAATCACGTTATTCCTTTGGATCCAATTATTATTCCAGTGAAGAGTAATCCAGGCAAAGCTTGTGTCATTATTTCCAGTGCGGATACTTTCTCTATTCACCCAATCGTTACTTGGTTAGTTAAACACTTCTTAGCGATACCAGTTCCTAACGATAAAAGCATGTTCCAAAACTATGTCGATGCTTTATCTTGGCATATAAATAAGCGACACCGTGTATTAATATTCCCAGAAGCACACATCTGGCCATGGTATAACAAAATCCGTAAATTTAAAGCCGGTTCATTCCGTTATCCCGTTAATGATGAAGCACCAATAGTTACCTACACTACGACATTTAAAAAGAGAAAAGGCAATCGAAAACCAAAACCAATTATTTATATTGATGGTCCGTTCTATCCAGATATGTCATTACCATATCGTGAAAGAGTTGATGACCTCGCTAACAGAGCGTATGAAGCAATGAAATACCGCTCCGAATCAGTGGAAAATTACGAATATATCCATTATGAAAAGAAAGAGGATTAAGTCCTCTTTTATTTCTTGTTTTTCTTTTCTTGTGAGCGTTTATCATTGATTTCCTTCATCTCAGGTTCATCAATGATTTTCTTACCGTTTTTATTAGCCCAGTCCACACAGCCATTAAGGACTAACTTTAAGAATGGACGTGGCACTTTAACAAGCATCTTAAGGGCAGCATCGGTAAACTTCACATCAGTATTAAGTCTATCCGCTGCGTATCTCACAGAAGAGATATCCACTTCTCTATTTGGAATGGCGATGTGATCTGGTTTCTTAAATCCAGAACACCAGAAGTACTTACTATCTCTATAGCCCCAGTTAGTAGGAAGTGGGCAATAATTACCACGTGTCGCCCCATTTACTATGGAATTATAGTATTTCTCTTTAATTAAGATGTGATCGATTTTAAGAATGAAATGGGCACCAAATTTAGAAGTAATGCCATTAAAGTTATGATAGTTAAATCCTTCATAATCCTCTAAAACAGGATCATCTTGAGCGTTATCTAAATCACTAACCCATGAACATTCAAAAACTTGTAAAGCTTCATCAAGAATCTTTGGATATCTTTCATTAGGATGCTCTTCTTGAGATAAACCATCCACAGGAGTGAATCTAAAGTTCTTCATCTTTTCTTCTGGGGTATCACCTGGGAAACCACAGTCAACGTGTTGTGAGAAGTTCTTCTTAGAGTATGGTAAGAAGTTAATTGTGCACTTCTTATGTCTTAATAATCCTTTCGCGGTATTAGAGGTATTACGGCATTCTAATACCATCGCATAGAAACCTTTTCCTGCGATGTAATAAGGGAAGATTAAGGAATACGCTCCATAGGATGTCAAAGAGCCATCTTCATTTAACGTGCCTATTAAAGTCAAAGGCATTGGGAAAAAACTTGAAGACTGGTAAAAATTATCAGTGATGCGAACATCTTTGAAATTGTTATTCATATATGTAACCTCGTCACTATTATAGCCTTTTTTATAAATAAAAGGTTGACAAAAAGGTGTCTAGGATTTACTTTGCTATTGTGTGAAAGCGTTAAAAATAATGACGCAGAAAGATAGGAAAATATGGAACAATCTCAACAATCTACGTTTAAGCTGAATTACAAACGTACTTTTATTATCGGTTTCGCCTTTTTTGGCATTTTGCTTCTTTGGCAAGTCTATGATTCATGGTGCACACCGATACTAACTGAATTATTTAAGACTAAATTAAACATAGCTGACGAAAGAAAAGTCCAATATCTTGTTGGTATTATGATGGCTATTGATAACTTAGCCGCGTTAATCTTATTGCCAATATTCGGTGCTTTATCTGATAAAACCAAAACAAGATTTGGTAAGCGTATGCCATATATCGCTATCGGCACAATTGTGTGCTGTGCATTATTCCCATTAATCCCATTATTCTTTACACAAAGTAATTTAGTGGGCGTCATTTCCGTGATGGCGTTAGTTGTTTTATTCGCTATGATGTATCGTAACCCTGCTGTTGCTTTGATGCCTGATATGACACCAAAGCCACTACGTTCTAAGGCTAATGGTATTATCAATATCATGGGTTATATTGGTGGCGCATTCGCTACCGTCCTCGGTATTTTCTTTGATTTTAAGAAAAAATACCTTCAAGTCGATGATAAGAATTTCTGGATTGTAGAAATCCCATTCTTAGTGGGTTCTGTCTTAATGCTTATCTCCGCGATTGTCTTATTCATTCTCATAAAAGAAAACAAGATTCATGATGAAATGAAAGATGAAATGGCAAGAGGTGACGCAGTTAGTGAAACCGCGGATAAGGTTGATGATGATAAACCATTAACTAAAGCCAACAAGATTATGCTCTTCTTAATCTTAGGTGCGGAGTTCTTCTGGTTCATGGCCGATAACGCAGTTGGCACATTCCTAAATAACTACATCATTTACAATACTGATTCTGGTCAAGCTGCGACTAGTATTTTAACTATTGTTGGTGGCGTTGCTTCTGTTGTTGGTTTCGCCTTAGGTGGCATGATTGCTAGCAAGATTGGTCGTAAATGGACATTATTTGGCGGTTTAGGTTTAACATTGGTGGCTTATGCTGTTTGGATCATCCTCACCTTTGCTGCTGGTGTTGGCGATGGCGCTGCCGCTCCTATCTGGTTATATCCTTTATTTGCCATCAAAGGCTTTGGTATGTCATTAGTCCACGTTAATTCTTTCCCAATGGTCGTTGAATTATGCAATAGCAAGAAAATTGGTAGATTTACAGGTTACTACTATGCATCTAGTATGGCCGCCCAAACAATTACTCCAGTCGCCTTTGGTGCTCTCCTATTAGTGCCTTCTTTTGACTGGTACTTATTACCAATTTACGCTGCTGGTTGTATTGCTCTTTCTCTAGTAGTATTCTTCTTTGTGAAGAATGTGAGAAATTCTAAAACTAAATTCACATCTGGCTTAGAAGCTTTAGGGGAAGCAGAAGATTAATAAATTAATATGAAACCATTATGTATTGCTCATCGTGGTAAGCACGATAAATACTTTGAGAATACTTTAAACGCTTTTAAAGAAGCGGCTAAAGGTGAGTTCTATGGTATCGAAACTGATATCCATTTAACTAAAGATAACTATTGGGTAATTCACCATGACCCAGATTTCTTAAGTAATGGTCAAAAATACGTCATTAGTGAGCTCACAAAAGACGAAGTGATTAAATTACCATTAGATAACGATCAAGGTGATAAAGAGGCCTATATTCCTCTATTTGAGGACTATTTAAAGATTTGTAAGGAAAGTGGTAAACGTCCAATCATTGAATTCAAGCCACAAAACCCAAAAGGTAAATACCTTAAACAAATCGTTAAATATATCGATAAAGAGATGGGTATGGAAAACGTTACCTTTATCGCGTTCTATCCTTGGCCACTTATTAAGTTAAGACTTAAATACCATAAGAAAGTTCATCTTCAACAGTTATTAGAAGAAGGTCACTATAAAACTCTTTATAAATGGGCAAAGTTCTTCAAAATGGATATCGATATCGAAGATAAGTTATTAACTCAAGAACTCGTAGATATATTCCATAAAAAGAATCTTAAAGTTAATGTTTGGACTGTTGACGAAGAAAAGAATTTAAGAAAATTAGAAGACATGGGTGTTGATTACATCACCACTAACGTCTTCCAACAAAAAGATTAAGGCTGACACAAGTCAGTCTTTTTTAATTCTATTAATGGTATACTGATTAATAAATAAGGGAGTCGTTCAATGAAAAAATTAGCAGTCTTTAGTTTTATTCCTTTTCTTGTTTTTACTATGACCGCCTGCCAAGGTGGAGAAAAATCATATAAATATGAAGCATATAAGAAAATGCTTTCAAAACGTGATTTCGATCCAAAAGAAACCAAAGTCCACGTCGATGTCGACTCAAATGGGGAGAAATCTGCCTACGATTTAACTTATGACGACGTCAGTGGGAGATGGATTGGCACAGTCATCGAGGAATTCGAAGGTGAAGAAATCGAAATGACCAGTTATGAAGCCTTAAATATCATTCCCTTAGTGAGCACTTTATCAGTCTCTTCTTCCTATTTAAACATGGAGGTCGACGAAGCTTACAAGCTTTATGCCTCTAAAAACGATTATCGTATTGTCGCGAATTTCGAAAATAAAGGTGAAATTAATGAAGGGGAATTAAAGTTTAACGCTGATGTTTTATGTACTTATTGTTACCATTCCACCAAAGATAAAGACGGAAAAATAATTAACGAAGAGACGAAAACCATGACTTATTCTTTATAGGATTTGATTAGGTCTATTAAATTAGCAATTGAATCAATAATAAAGGTTGGCTGACGGTCAGCCTTTTTAAATTATTCCAAAATTTAACACTGCAACCTTTAGTAGCGGAATTGACTACTAGAATTTCTTGCAACCATCATGCTTTTTGCTATAAATTATAGACAACACTTAGGAGGACCACTATGGAAAATGAAACAATTATTGAAGAAAAAGAAACTAGTGAGACTCAACCTAAGCAACAAGAAAAAATCAAAAATGTTTTTTGCTATAAAAACTTTACACTGACATTCCTAGGTGCACTCGTTTCTAACCTAGGCAACACTCTTTACGCTTTTGCGGTCAGTTTTTATATTTTAGCTTTAACTAATAACAATGCCTTTATTCAAGGCTTATATTTAGCCACTGGTGGTATTGTCTATGTTTTAGTTACTCTCTTTGGTGGAGTGATAAGCGATAGATTCCATAAGGGTAAAATCATGTTTATATGTGACTACGCTAAAGGAGGAATGCTTATCGCCTTTACTTTGTTATTGATGCTTGTTATTCAAGATGCGAGTGCAAAAGTAGCTGTTTTATTTGTTATCGCAGTCATTAGTAACATCATTGCCGCCATCTTTTCACCTGCAGCGTCATCATTATTGCCACGCATTGTACCAGAAAAGTCTTTCCAACAAGCTCAATCATATAACTCATTGATACAAAGTGGCCTTGGTGTATTCGGCGTCATCTTAGCTGCTGTTTTATATAGCGTTTTAGATATTCATGTCCTCTTCTTTATCGTTGGTGGCTGTTATGTTTTAAGTGGTTTTTCCGAAATGTTTATTAAATATGATTATCAAAAGAACGAAGATAAGCTTACCGTTAAACGCGTATTTAAAGATATTGGTGATGGTATGAAATATATCGCTTCTTTAAAGCCATTACTATTCTTGATGCTCGGCATCTTGCTACTTAATTTCTTCGTATCACCATTAAGCGCTAACTTCTTACCGTATTTCGTTCTCACTGATGTTGCGTCACATGATTATTTATTTAGCAACCTATTAACACCAGAAATGTGGAGTTCAGTTATTCAAGTTGCTTACGCTATTGGGATGATTGTTATGGCGCTAGTCTTATCATCAAGACCACAAAAAGAAAAAATATACAAAGGACTAAGCATCTCACTTATTATCTTTGCTTCTTTGTATGTCGTTCTAACGACAATCTATACTCTCTTTGTCAATAATCTCGCTGATATTAATGTCATGCTTGCAGCATTTGTGCCAATCGGGGTCGCGATGGGCATGACATTGATTGCTATTAATATTCCAATCACCACAAAGTTATTAACAATTGTTGATAAAGATAAATTAGGAAAAGTGAACAGCGTCATCGACGTTGGTTCGCAAGGTTTAATACCACTTAGTAATTTCCTAGCAGGTCTTGTAATATCTGGTCTAGGACCAAGTTGGTTATGTATTATTTCAACAGTGGGACTATCACTAATGACAATTGTCCTTATCCTCAACAAGCATGTTAAGCAATTATGATTTGAGTAGGTCCACTAAATTAGCAATTGAATCAATAATAAAGGTTGGCTGGCGGTCAGCCTTTTTAAATTGTTCTAGAGTTGTTTCCCCGCTTAAGACAGCTACACTATCAACACCAGCGTTAAGACCAGCGACAATGTCGGTATAATAGCGGTCCCCCACCATCATTGTTTCTTCTTTAGAAACACCAAACTTATCCATTACTTGGTAAATCATTGTGGGTTCTGGTTTACCTAAGAAAATTGGAGCTTTATCGGTGCACATCTCAATCCATTTGCAAAGTCCACCACAATCTGGGATATACATTCCATCTTCGATTGGGCAACGGTAATCCATATTAGTGGCGACAAATTTACTACCTCTTTGGATGTATAGACAAGCATTCTTAAGTTCGTCATAAACTAGCTCAGTATCAAACGATGCTAATACGACATCAGGTATTTCTTCTTGATAATCTTCAATAAGTTGGAAATGTTTTCTTAATTGTTCTTTAAATGTCTTCACGCCTAAGACAAATAAAGTTTTCACATTCTGATCTTTTAAATATCTAATTGTGGTATCAATGGAAGAATAGAAATTATCTTCTGTGCATTCGATACCCATTCTTTTAATCTTCTGAACATAGAAGTCTAATGAATGTGAAGAATTGTTGGTCAAAAAAACAAACGATATATCGTTTTGTCTAAGATATTCGAATGTTTCTTTGGCGCCTTTAAATAGATGTTCACCGAGATAAACGGTGCCATCCATGTCAAAGCATATTAACTTTTTGTTCATTAATAACTATTTCTTTTTAATTTTGCCTTTGTTAGCGCCTTTGGAATTGTGGGCTAAGATAGCACGGCCTGTATTGGAGGCTTTTTCTTTAGCATAGGCTTCACCTTCCGCTTTGGTGGCGAATGTCTTAATGACTTTGTCACTACCGGTGATGAAAAGTTGCCATTTGCCATCTTCTCTCTTGGAGAGATGATATGAAGCGTTAGCGCTTGGAGCAGCTTTTGGAGCTGGTTTAGCGGCTGGTTTCTTTGCTGGAGCGGCCTTCTTGGCTGGTGCTGGTTTAGCAGCAGGTTTCTTTGCTGGAGCAGGTTTCTTTGCAGGTGCTGGTTTAGCAGCAGGTTTTTTAGCTGGCATGATTATATATCCCCTTATTTAATATAATTATAGAATAATTTTTGAGAAAAATATCAATCACATGGGAAAACGACACCAATTTGTCTTCTAATCTCATCCATTAATTCCATCACTTCAAGTGAAGATTCTAATGAGACAAGGTTGTTTGGTTGCTCCCCTTTAATATATTCAGCATTAACTCTAAACTGACGGGCAAATTTCTTTTCCTTATCTTTAAATACTTCTTTATGACCTTTGGTTTTCAAAACTGCTTTACTGGTCATATGGAACAAAGGCACTTTAATAGTTCCTTTCTCTCCTTTAATAATGCAGTGCTCCCCGACAAGAGCGTTAATTTGGCTAGAAACATGAGCCTTAAAGCCATCATATTCAAATATCGAATCATTAAAAAGATCGATACCGTTATATAGTTTGCCTTTAGATTGGATGGATTTTGGCTTACCAAATAATTCATAGACGTATCTAACTGGATAGACACCTAAATCTAGTAAAGCACCTCCATATCTAGCTGGGGAAATATAACGGCCTTTTGCTTTGTTATAACCAAATATCGGCATGTTAAAGATGCAGTCAGCAGAAAGGATTTTACCGATTCTTTCTTCTTTAATCCACTCCTTAACTTTATTAGCCACAGGATTAAACCAAGTCCACATGGCTTCCTTTAAATATGTGTTTGTTTCTTTGCTTAATTTAATTAGTTCCTCTAATTCTTTAGAATTACCAGTAATAGGTTTTTCACAAAGAACGGGTTTATGGTTTTCTAAGCAAAGCTTACAAAATGAAAAGTGCGTTTCATTTGTGGTGGCAATATAGACACCATCAACGCGAGGATCATTAATTGCCTCTAACGCACTTTCATAAACTGTTGAATTGTAGCGTTTAGCAAAAGCTTCCGCTTTCGCTTTGGTGCGATTGAAAACAGAGACAATTTTATGGCCTGGATTGGTCACTAATTCTTTAGCAACCTTTTTGGCGATTTGACCTGTTCCAATAAAACACCAATTAAAATTCATATTATTTGCAGTGTTGACCTTTCACACATTCGACCGCTTTCGCTTCCACTGGGACAGCGGCTTTGTATCTTTCTAAGAATTTATTGAAGCCTTCAACTTCTTCCCTAGAAGCAGTAGCGACATCTTCTTTAGCGTTAGCGAAGATCTTGTTTTGTAAATAATCTTCAAGAGATTCGCCTCTTTCTTTTTCAAGCATATAAGCGGCTAATAAGGCTTCACCATATGGGCCACCTTCACCCGCACTACTTAATGTAGCAACTGGAGCGTCTAAAGCAGCACTTAAGGCTTTAGCACCAACCACTGGGGTTTTGAAGAAACCACCATGGCCATATATTTTATTAACTTCAACGCCTTGTTTCTTTAAGATATCAACACCAATTCTTAAGACCGCAAGAACGGCTAAGATGTGAGATTTCATGAAGTTAGCTAATGACATTTTGGCATCTGGTTCTCTAACAAATAATGGTCTACCTTCTTGGACACCGACTGCGGCTTCACCAGAGAAGTAGTTAAATGAGACAAGACCACCAGCATCTGGTTCACCTTCAAGAGATTTGTTAAATAATCTCACGAATAATTCACCACGTTGGATAGAGCCACCCGCTAAAACGATAGCTTGATGTAATAATTCAACCCA
>JBGUGI010000066.1:0-4477 GCA_045111495.1 Bacilli bacterium
GATTTCGTGCAATATAACTATCCAGTCCATATTGATAACTACTTATTATTATTCGGTTTAGCTGCGATTGCCGCTTTACCATTTGTCTCTTATAACTCATTAAGCGCGGAAGAAACTCCTGAAGCATAATAAAATAATTAGAATTAAAAAAGCGATTGTCTTAACGGCAATCGTTTTTATTATCTGTAACACAGAACACTAACTGTTACATAAAAATGTTACAGCTGATTATTTGGAAAACATGCGTTTCTTTCTATTAATAATCATTGTTTTAAATACTCTTGCGGCAATCAACAATGCTATTCCTCCAAAAAAACAGACCCACAATCCAATGTAAGCGCCATAGCGATATTCATCAATTGTCGTTAGAGAGATGCAAGTTATACTGCCAACGATGAGCGATAATAAACCAACAGGAATAAAGATACTTCTTAGTATTCTTAAGACCTTGTTTTGTGAAGCGTATTTTAATGATTGTTCTATTTTTTCTTTAGGGAGACTTTTTAAATACTCTTCTCCTGATTGAACTAGATTACCTTCTTCGTGACCAACAGGATTTTTACATCTAGGGCAATAGAAAAAGCCATTTTTCCATCTTACGTGAGCTCTGATATCTGTTCTAGCATATTCCAATTCTGCTCCACAGTGTGGACATTTGGTTTTGAACTGATCAAACGAGCCTTTGTTGTCGCTTATCTTAATAGCCATAACAATTGTCTCCAATTTATATCTTTCTTTTAGTTTAAGGAAAAACAAAATAAAAAGCACATATATTCTTTACGAGGCTAATATTTGTATATAATGAAATCAAGAAACAAAGAATTGGAGATTAAACATAATGAAATTTTTAAGATGTAAAGTATGTGGCAAGATTGTTGCCTTAGTAAATGATTGTTCAAGTTGCCCAACAAAATGCTGTGGTGAACCAATGGAAGAAATCCCAGTTAACACCCAAGATGGCGCTCATGAAAAGCATTTACCAGTCTATGAAGTAGTGGACAACATTGTTAAAGTTAAAGTTGGTTCAGTAGAACACCCAATGTTAGAAGCCCATTACATTCAATGGATTGCTTTAGAAACAAATAAAGGTAATCAAAGAAAAGTCTTAAAACCAGGTCAAGCACCAGAAGCAGAATTTGCTTTATTGCCAGGTGAACAAGTTATCGCAGTCTACGAATACTGCAACTTACATGGCTTATATAAGGCTTAATAAATAAACAAAAAGAAAGGCGAGCATAAGCTCGTCTTTTCTTGTTGGTAAAAGAAAACACTAGGTTTTGAGGCCTAGTGTTTTGATTTACTAAACTAAGATTAGGCAGCGTTGTTTGAAATATTTTCGACGCCGGCATCTGAGCCTAATTTGAAGCCTAAATCTAATGCCCAAGATGAATTTAATGTAGCAAATGTGTCTGATGTACAGGTGACATCTTCACCTTCTAACCACAAACGGACAACGACTTTGTAAACGTGATTGCCGGCAGCGGTTGGAACGATTTCTGCTTTATTGTTTTTGTGGTTGGTTGTATCTCTACCTGTTACTAATGCAATAGCATTTGTAGCACTAACTGCTTTTGGATCTGATTCACCAGAGACTGCTTTGTAATATGTTGTCTCACCATCAGCGTTAGTTGTGGCTGCGTGTTGTAATTCTGCATCTGTGAAGTATCCAGAAGTTGAAGCACCATCATCTAATAATTCACCAAGAACTTGATTTTGGTTTTTGGATTCCGCGAAGTTTAAGATTGTTTTTAATGCGGAATTGGCTGGTTTTGTTGTTTCACTATTTTCTTCAGCCACGTTGAGAGAGACTTCGTGTGCAAATAGTGCAACTCTCCATGCGTGTTCGGTTGTTAAAGAACCACCGTCATATTTCATATTACATCTTGTGAGTGCGATTTTTTCAGAAGCTGTTGTGTACGCTTTTAAATAGAAAGAATAGTCCATATAAGCGAAAGAAACATCGCCATTGCCTAAATCGTCATCGCCTTCAGCGTCTGGATCGCTATCTGTGCTGTAAGAGAAACCATAGGCATCATTGAATTCAACATCATAACTTGATTTACCAGTCTTTGTTGCGTCAGAAGCTGCAGCATTATTACCAGTACGATCTGTTTTACCTAAAGCATTGCTGAAATTGCTTTCTGTTGTGTCTGGTGTCAATGGGTTGTCACCGTTTCTAATGTCTGATTCATCGTATTTGACATATTCGTCAGCTCTAGCATCGCCATTGCTCTTAGCATCGGTTGTGTAGTAGAAATTGTGACCATCAATTGTAGAAGCTGGTTCGAGGATACCAGATCTAACTTGTCTCAAATCTTCATTGCTAAAATTTGCTTCAGCATTAATTTCAGCGATTTGTAAGCTACTAGAAACTTTTGTTGTGACAGTCATACCGCTGACTTTGATGGATGTGTTCATAGAGAACCATGCGACAGTGCCAGAAACGGATGCCGCTGTAGATAACAATAGGACTGCGAGGGCAGGAACTATAATTTTTGTCTTTTTCATATAATTTATTAAACTCCTTATAAACGACAAAATCACTCAACTTATTTCCTAAACTGAGTGGATGATAGCAATTTGCATCACTTGTCGCTATAAGAATTGGGACATCCCTACAGCTTTCGCTTTGCACAAATAGTATAGAAAAAAATCGTAAAAATAGTCAAACATTATTTTTGTATACTTTGTATAAAAGTGTTGCTTTTTATGATAAATAATGAAAAAACCAGGATTAATGGTTCGAATCCAGAATTGAATTTGATCTTCCTTTCAAAGTGCATAAACCAAATATTCAACCTGTGATTCAAATCATATAAATACATTAAAACAAGCATATTAATTGTTAACCTTCATAAAAATAATTTCTTACGTATAACGTATATAAAAAAGTGTTGGTATTTAAAAAGGAATATTATAAAATAACCTCGATTATACCTAATTAGGTGTCGCAAATATGAAAAACTTAAAAAAACCATTAATTATCGCAGGTCTAGTGTTAGACGTAGGTGTTACCGTCTTCCTTTTTGTTATTAGTATCATGATACTAGCGAAAGTAATTCCTGCAGCTACATTAAACGAAGCAATTAATAACTCTCGTAATATGCCACTAATTCACTATTTATTACAAAACCCAACAGTTTACTTGGTGGCATTCGTTATCCCATTATTTGTTCTTTTAGCGGGTAACGTCATTGGCTTAATCTTCTATGTTAAAAAGACTAGTGGTAAGCAACCTGCTCAATTAGATGATCTCACCGAAGAACAAAAAGAAGCACTTAGACAAGAGCTCCTTAAAGATCTCGGAAATAAAGATAACAACTAAGAAAATTGCGCGTCCGCGCTTTTTTCTTTAATCAAAGATTTTAATAAAATATAAAAAAAGTATTTGCACTTATAAATTTTTGTGATAAATTAATGTCGAGTTAAAGGCAAAACCGGAGCAATCCGGCGACGCAAAACTATAGGGTCTTTATAAGATAGCCAGCAACCTCAATGGATTAGTTCTGTTGAGGTTTTATATTTCTTACAAAAGATAGCCAGTTGCCTTAGGGGAATGAAATCCCGCCATTGTAATGGATGATAGGCAACTGGCTTTTGATTTCTGACCTCATTGGGACAAAAAGAAAAAACAACTACTGACAGAGTAAGAAAGAAGGACTATGTACGATCATATTTTGGTAAGAAGACGTAGAAGAAGAAAGATCGCGGCGATCGTCAGTTTTGTCTGTTCAGTCGGCATCACTGCATTGATCATCATTTCTTTCCTCGGACAATACACCGGTACATTTACTATTTCTTTAGTTAGCTCTTCCGTGAAACTATCTCTTTCAGACGAAGTGAAATTCACTAATCCAACATCTTATTTACGTATTGATAAGTTGAATCTCTTTGATGAATACACTTATGAATACATTAAGAACATTGAATTAGATGATGAAGAAGTTCCTTATGATAAAGGCGCTCATGATGTCGTCATTAGAGATAAAGATGGTAACGTTAAGTCTACTAGGAAGTATCTATCTTACTTTAAGTACACATTCTATGTGGGTAATTTAGGGAGTAAAGCGGCACAGTACGACATGAAGATTAATCTTGTCGAATGCACGCAATCCACAGATGGTACTGGAAGAACATTAGATGATACTCTTCGAGTAATGGTTTTTGAAAATGACGTTAATGACACTAATAATTCAGGTCTACATAACGTCGATGTTTTTGCCAAAGAAATGGCCAACTCAGATGGTACAAATATTGACATTAACAACAATCAAACCAAACGTGAATTCATCTCCGCAAAGCCAAACAGAACAACTGAAGGCTATGTTGAAGATGCAGAACATCCATTAGCTATTTCATTTGAAGATGAAAAAACTATTAAAACGTATACACGCGGTGATTTCTACGCAGGCCAAATCCGTAGATACACATTAGTCAGCTGGTTAGAGGGTCAAGATCGTGACTCAACTGGCAAAAA
>JBGUGI010000067.1:0-33766 GCA_045111495.1 Bacilli bacterium
TTATCTCCACAGATGAGATTACCTCTAATGTAGGCACCTGGTCTAACTTCAGTATTGCTACCGATAATGGCAGGAGGAATGATTGTCGCTGTTTCAGCGATTTTCACATTTTCACCAACGAGGACGCCTTCTTTTAAGACGGTATATCCTGGAATACCTACTTCAAGTAATTTAGCGATTAATTCTTTGATGTGTGGGAGCATTTCCCATGGATATTCATATTGATCAAAGAACTCTTTCATGAATGAAGGTTCTTCGATATTGAATAAATCTCTAGTTAAAACAGCTTTCTTATTCATCGATGACAAAGCCTCTTTTCTTAACGACGTTATAAATCTTTTCGATATATTCTTCACAGCCTTGTAATGTTGGATATTCCACCATGATACGGATGACTGGTTCAGTACCGGATTGTCTTAATAACGCTCTACCGTTATCACCGATTTCTTTATTCACTTCGTCGAATTTAGCCTTAACAGCTTCATCTTCAACGGCAGCGTTCTTATCGGTCACTCTGACGTTCTTTGTTTTTTGTGGTAATAACTTCACAGGGGCGACGAGTTTAGATAAAGAATCTTTTCTTTCGAGCATTTCTTCAGCGACCATAATCGCGGTTAAAACACCATCACCTGTAGTAGCGTATTTTCTAATAATGATATGACCAGATTGTTCACCACCAAGGGTATAACCATCACTCATCATTTTTTCAAAGACGAATCTATCACCAACTTTGGTTCTAATCATCTTACAGCCAATGCCTTTAAGGGCTTTTTCAAGACCACTGTTGGACATGATTGTGGCAACGACTGTGTCGTTATCAAGTGAACCTTCACTCTTAAGCTTGTTGGCTAATAAGTACATGATTTTATCACCATCAACTTCTTTACCGTTTTCATCAACAGCAATACATCTATCAGCGTCACCATCGAAGGCAAAGCCAACATCAAGTTTTTCTTCTTTAACAAACTTGCAGAATTTTTCGATATGAGTACTACCAGCATCAACGTTGATATTTAAGCCATCTGGACGGTTGTTAATGATATATACTTGCGCACCTAAGGCTTCGAAAACACTCTTAGCGATCATCCAAGAAGCACCATTCGCGGTATCTAAACCGATTCTAAGTTTTTTCATGGAGTGTTTGGCTAAGGAGATTAAATAACCAATGTATCTATTTCTACCAGAAGAGTAGTCATTAATTGTGCCGATATCACCACGTTTCGCAAATGGTAAATCGTCTTCACCATCTAAACCTAATGTTTTGAAATCTTTATCTAAGTAGGCTTCAGCGAGATAGGCAACACCATCTTCTAACTTTTCACCATTACCATTAATGACTTTAATGCCATTATCATAGAACGGGTTATGAGAAGCGGTAATCATAACGCCACAGTCAAAGCAGTCTTGTCTTACAATGTAAGAGACTGATGGAGTGGTTGTGACGTGTAATAATTCAACGTCCGCGCCAGATGATGCTGCACCTGCGGCTACTGCGTATTCAAGCATATAGGAAGATCTTCTGGTATCTTTACCAATAACGATCTTTGGCCTATAGCCTGGTTTTTGCATATTGTACTTAGGATTGGAATAGAACCAACCTAAGAATCTACCAATTTTATAAGCTTTGTCTGAATTTAATAATTCATTAGCTTCGCCTCTGAAACCATCAGTACCAAAATATTTGGTTTTGACGTTTTCGCTTGGAAGTTCGACTTTCTTACCACGATGGATGACGATGTTATCATCAATCAATTCATCCGCGGTAATTTTGAATAACACACATAAATCTTTAATAGTATTTAAAGGAGGAAGTGTGTCATTGTTTTCCCATTTAGATAAGGATTGTCTGGATGTTTTTAAAGCTTTCGCTAGTTCTTCCTGAGAAATGTTGTTAGCAATTCTAAGGTGAACAATTTTTTCACCAATTGTCATATTATGTATGGCTCCCTTGTATGTGACAATAGATTAACATTTTGAATGTAAATTACAATTAAAAAGTGTAAAGTTTTGTTTACTTAATAGTTTATTAACAATTATTATAACTATGTTATAAGACAATATATCTTTATTATTATATATTATTTAAATTTTTATTTACGTAAGTGTTTGTTTACGTATGAAACTTAAATGAAACATAAAAAGGGCCATATTAATAATGACCCTTCGTTTTCATTTCGCGCTTTTAAAAAGTTAAAGACCGTATTTATCCTTCAATTCTTTCAAAGATGTTTCACCATCTTTAATTTGATTGTTCTCTAAATTAGATAGGCCATCATTAACGATTGTTGCTTCTTCATCTTTGTCGATATCGAACGTTGTTTTCGTTTTCTCTCTATTTATTACATTCATATTTTCACCATTTCCAAAAGCCTTTGATAAACCAGTTTCATCCAAAATAGCTCTAACTCTCTGGCTGTAAAGCTTGATGTACTTATGAAAATTGCTGTTGATCAAATACTTAGTTATGTAAGACTTTAAGAGCTTTTTATTGTTTATTATTTCTTCATCATTCAACGACATCGAAATCATATCCAAGAACTGGAGGATTTTCCAATTGGTGTGATCTATTTCTGTTTTCCCTTTACGGAGTATCGCCATTCTTCCGTTAATATTAATCGTTCTTTTGCATGTACATTTATTTGTAGTTATTTCAATAATTGCTGGAACTTGTTGGGATATTCCGAAGTGATGCAAAAAAGTTTGTCCTGAATAGTATCCATAAATGTTTACATCAAAGCCTTTTATTCCAAAATCGTCCTTAATATATTTTTTCTCAATAATATCATTGAAAGAAACAACGCTAGGAAATTCTTTATTTTCTTCTTCAAAATAATAAATACCATGTGCTTCACGAACGATTAGTTTTTGTTTAACAGCACGAGAAAGTTCTTTCCTAATAGCCGTTTTACTCTTACGACCAATTCTAATGTCTTTTAGGAAAATTGGAACACCATATCCATATATTTTCTTTAAATATTCAATAACGCCCATACAACGGTAGTATAATATATCGTTAATGGTTTTAATATAGTTTGATTATCAAATTTTTTATACATCAATGTATAATTTTGTGACATTTTAATTTCAAACAAAAACCCACATTGAAGTGGGCTCAATTTGTTATCTCTTTAGCATCTTTTCAGCAATGCCGATGAATGCGTAATTGTTCGCACCTTTGATAAGGTTATATTCATCGTTTAAGTCTTTTGCGGTGTTATAGCAGTTTCTAAAAATCGTGGCCATAATACCTTTTAATCGATTATCCACTTCTTCAAAGGACCACTTTTCGCCTTTTTTATTTTGTTCAATTTCTAAGCCGGATACCGCGACACCACCAGCGTTACTAGCTTTACCTGGTGAATAAATCACTTTGTTATTAATGAATTTCATCGCAGCTTCTAAAGTACAAGGCATATTCGCCCCTTCAAAGACACCGATACATCCGTTAGCGATTAATTTATCTGCATCGTTTTCATCAAGTTCAAATTGTGTCGCACACGGGAAAGCAATATCACATTTAATACCCCAGATATCTTTAGAATTAAGAACTTCCACTTTGTCTTTTACTAAGTCTTTATATTCTTTAATTCTTCCACGTCTATCTTCTTTTAACGCTCTGAGTGTTTCAAAATCGATACCATTAGGCACGTAAATCGCGTTACTACTATCGTTCATAGCGATGACCTTACCGCCTAATTCAGTAACTTTCTTTAAACAATATAAAGCAACGTTACCACTTCCTGAAACGATAACATTTTTACCTTTTAAGTCTGTATCTTTATATGCTTTAAGAGCTTCTAATGCAAAATAGGTCACACCAAAACCTGTGGCTTCTGTTCTGCATAATGAACCACCTAAATCTAATGGTTTACCGGTTAAAGAACAATCTGCTTTACCAGAATATTTCTTATAGGCTTCATACATCGCTCTAATCTCTCTAGCGCCCACACCGATATCGCCAGCGGGGACATCTTTATCAACGCCAATATATGGGTATAGTTCTTTCATAAAGGCATCACAGAATCTAATGACTTCTGCATCGCTTTTACCTTTAGGGTCAAAATCACTACCGCCTTTAGCCCCACCCATTGGTAAAGTGGTTAAGTAGTTTTTGAAGATTTGTTCAAAGCCTAATAGTTTTAAGATAGAAACATTAACTGTTGGATGGAATCTAAGACCACCTTTATAAACACCATTAACGTTATTATATTGGACACGGTATCCTTTGTTCATACGAGCATTGCCTTGGTCATCTTTCCATTTAATATCAAAGGTGAGGATTCTATCTGGTTCAATAATCTTATCTAGAATAGAAGCGTATCTTGGATTATTAATAACTGAATCATCCAAAGATGAAAACATTTCTTTGAGAGCCGCTTTAAATTCGGGCTGGTCATTATATTTTTCTAAGTCGATCATAAATAGATCCTCCTTATTCCACAGTCACACTCTTAGCGAGGTTTCTTGGTTTATCAACATTTAAGCCTTTGGCTAAGGCGACATAATACGCTAAATAGAAAGCAATAGAAGAAACCGCGACGCTAGATAAATAGTAGGCATAATCTTCCACCATGATTGTGTCTTCTGGTTTAGATAAACTCTTAGTGGCGATTGTATAAACTTTTGCCCCTCTAGATTTCACTTCTTCGATATTACCTCTCATAGAAGCTGCAGTATCTGGATCAGTAATAAAGACAATAACAGGGATACCTTTTTCAATTAAGGCAATTGGGCCATGTTTAAGTTCACCACCTGGGATTGCTTCACTATGGATATAGCTAATTTCTTTAAGTTTTAAAGAAGCTTCTAATGAAAGGAAATAGTCAAAGCTTCTACCTAAATAGAAGAGATTCTTTTTATCTTTGATTTCTTCGGCGACTTTCATGATTAATGGCTTATAGTGATCTTGAATGTCATAAATGACATCTAAAGAATCAGTTAAGTCATCAATAAGTTTTATATCGTTATTTAAAGCGGCAGCGAGCATAGCGAGTAATGTCACTTGAGCAACATAGGCTTTCGTAGAGGCTACGGATACTTCAATACCACTATAGAGGAGCAATGAATACATCGCGTTTCTATCTAAAGTGGAGCCACCTGTATTAGTGATTATTAAGTTCTTTAAGTTATGTTCTTTGATAATCTTTAAGCAGTGAATGAGGTCAGCGGTTTCACCAGATTGAGAAATCATAATGATGAATGGTTTCTTACCAGGATAAGTTGGATGGAATGCCCATTCAGAAGCAATAAATCTAGACGCGGATTTATCGTATTTTTCAAAATAACGGCCACCCACTAGACCAGCGTGATAAGAAGTGCCACAGGCAATAAAGATAATATGGTCACTTTCTTCTAAGTCTTTGATGAGGTTTTGATCAAATAGATATTTGCCATCATCATAGTATTTATTAATTAAACGTTTAACAGTTTGAGGAATCTCTTCGATTTCCTTAATCATATAATGAGGATAGCCCTTTAAATCATGGGAAATTAATTCCACATCTTTAGAGATGGTATCCTTTTTCACTCTTTCACCGTTTTTGTTATAAATAGCAATTTTATCTTTGGTAACAATACCAAATTCTAAGTCATCTAACTCGATGAACTTATTTGTGTGACCAATCATTGGGGAGGCATCTGAGGCGATAAGATTAAAGCCTTCGCCTAAACCAATGAGTAATGGAGAAGCTTTTTTGATGACATATAAAGTATTTTCATCATCATTAGTGAAGAAGGCAAAAGCGTAACTACCTTTGACTAATGTCATGATTGTTTTAATTGATTCAATAATGTCACCTTTTTCTAGGTAATAATACTCTAATAGATTAGCGATAATCTCCGTATCAGTTTCACCATAGAAACGATAGCCTTTACCAATGAGGAAACTTCTTAATTCTTTAAAGTTTTCAACGACACCGTTATGCACAAGACAAATCTTTTCGTGCATAGAGATATGTGGATGGGTATTAAGTTTTGTAGGCGCACCATGTGTGGCCCATCTAGTGTGACCAATCATGATGTTCGTATCGATTGTTTCAGGAACAATACTTAAAAGATGTTCCACACTACCGACATCCTTAAAGATTTGGATGCCATTATTAAAATAAGCGACACCCGCGGAATCATATCCACGGTAATCTAACATCTTTAAGCCACTGAAGACATAATCTTTTGGGCTAATAAATCCAACGGAACCAACAATACCACACATTAACTTTTTCCTCTTAATGTTATATTACATTATACCGATTAGAAGATTTCTTCCCTAATAATTGTTTGATTTTTATCTGGACCAGTAGAAACCATGACCACTGGTGTACCAGTTTCTTTTTCAATAAACTCCACATACTTTCTAACATTTTCTGGAAGTTTATCATAGGATTTAATATCACTGATATCTTCATCCCAACCATCTAAATATTCATAGACTGGTTTACATTCTCTTAAGACTCTATCTGAGGATGGTAAAGTATCAATTAATTGGCCCTTATATTCATAGTGGGTACAGACTGGTACTTTATCAAAACCTGTAAGAACATCAACAAGAGTTAAGCAGATATATGAAATAGAGTTAATTTGAATCGAGTATTTAAGCGCTGGTAAATCTAAGAAACCTGTTCTTCTTGGACGATGGGTGACTGTACCATATTCATGGCCTCTTTCTCTAATTAAGTCACCAATTTCATTTAATTGTTCGGTTGGGAAAGCTCCTTCACCCACTCTTGTTTCATAGGCTTTAACAATGCCTAAGATATCGTCAATACCATGACATCCAATACCCGTACCATCCACAGTGCCACCTGAAGTGACGTTAGAGGAAGTAACATAAGGATAGCTACCAAAGTCGACATCTAATAAAGCGCCTTGCGCTCCTTCAAATAAGATATTCTTTTTAGCTTTTCTAGCTTCACCAATCATAGAGACGGTATCAGTTACCATTGGTCTAATGTAATTAGCGAGTTCGATATATTCTTTGACAGTTTTATCGTAATCAATTGGGTCACCACCCATATCGATGATTTGCTTATTCTTAATAGTTAATAAATTCTTATATAGTTCAGGGAATTCATCACTAATAAAATCACACATTCTCATGCCCACTCTTGAGATCTTATCAGCGTAAGCAGGACCAATGCCACGCTTGGTGGTACCAATCTTTTTAGAACCTAATGATTCTTCGTTTAACCTATCTAGTTCAATGTGATGATCAAATAGAACGTGCGCTCTATCAGAGATATAGATGTTATTCGCTGGGAATCCCGCTTTTCTAATTTCTTCCACTTCTTCTTTAAATGCTCTTGGGTTAATAACCATGCCGTTAGCAAGAATACACTTAACATTTTCATTAAAGACACCAGAAGGTATTAATCTTAAAGCGTATTTATGACCATCGAACACAATTGTGTGACCAGCGTTATTACCACCTTGATATCTAATGACAATATCGGCTTTTTCACTTAAGAAATTAGTGATTTTGCCTTTACCTTCATCACCCCATTGGGAACCTAACACTAAAAGTGATTTACCTGGTTTAAGTAAACGGTTATAGATATTAGAAACATTCTTCAAATAATTATTTTCATCAAAGCATTCAGTAATTTCTTTTTTAGTTAAGACTTTACTAACCTTTTCATCTTCGATTAGTAAATGTCTAAATAGTTTCTTTTCATTTAATGCTTTAAAAGCGATTGGTTGAATAAGGTCATAAGCTTCTTCTCTAGACATGCCTTTATTAATTAGTTTAGAAAGGACACCACCAGAGTAGGTGACTCCATAATGTAGAAGGATGTTTTCATTCATCTTTTCCGTGTTAACCACTAGATCTTTACAAATACCAGTGAATCTTTTAAGCATATAGTCTAAAAGCGTACAGGCATCAGGTAAGATAATACGTTCCGCGGAGCTATGAGAAATATCTCTTTCATGCCATAAGTTATTATCTTCTAAAGCCACATCAACATAACTTCTCATGATACGTGCACAGCCACAGATGTTTTCACAGCCGATTGGATTCTTTTTATGTGGCATGGCACTACTACCTTTTTGACCTTTAGAGAATGGTTCTTGAACTTCACCAATTTCACTACGAGAAAGGTGTCTAATTTCCGTGGCCATCTTTTCTAAACATGAAGCGATTTGCGCTAAAGAGAAGATATAACCAGCATGTCTATCTCTAGATAAGACTTGTGTGGAAATTTTAGCGTAGTCCATCCCTAACTTTTTAGCGACATATTCTTCCACTGCCATTGGGATATTCGCATAGTTTCCTACCGCACCACTTAATTTAATAACTTCGATATTCTTTCTTTCGTTTAAGAATCTTTCTTTGCAACGATTTAATTCATCAAACCATAAGGCCCATTTAAGGCCAAAGGAAGTAATCTCAGCGTGCATACCATGTGTACGACCCATGATTGGTTGTTTTTCGTACTTTTTAGCCATTTTTCTAGTGACATTGATTAAATTATCTAAATCTTCTAAAAGAAGGCTATTCGCGGCTTTTAAGGTTAAAGACTGCGCGCTATCAACCACATCAGTGGATGTTAATGAATAATGGAACCATTTCTTTTCTTCTCCAAGTTGAAGAGAAATTGATCTAGTAAAAGCAATCACATCATGTTTGGTGATGGCTTCAATTTCTTCAATAGAGGCTAAATCAACATGGGCTTTTTTAACAATAGCCTCATAATCTTTTTCAGGAATTAAACCTAACTTAAAGTAAGCTTCAATAACGGCTTCTTCGATAATGAGATAGTTATTGAATCGATTTTCATCAGAGAAGATTTGTTCAAATTCTTTATGAGAATATCTTTTAATCATAAGTTAGGTTTTTCCTTTCGTTATTAGTGTTCAGAGAATAATAATTCTTCGTATGTTGGCATTGGCCAATAATGTTTTGGCATCAATGACTCACACTCATCGACGACTTTTCTAAGTTTCGCCATAGATGGTAATAATGTGTCTTTAATAAAGAAGGCTCTTCTTTCGACATCTTCAATCTTATTAGCGTCTTCATATTTCACTTCTAACCAATCAACATCATCACTGATCTTGGTTAAGTTTTCGCTTAACTTATTGAGGACGGATACCTGATAGTCAGTGGAAATGTTCTTAGAAATGGCTTTGATTTCATTAACGTTTCTCGCTAGTTTGCCAACGTATTTGTTAATAGCGGGCATGATGTCTCTTCTTGCCATATGAATCATTGTCTTAACTTCGATTTCTAAAGACTTGATATAGTTTTCATAGTCTGTTTCTTGTCTAGCTTTGAGTTCTTCTAAACCTAAGACTTTTTCTTGCTCAAATAACTTGACGTTCTTTTCATCTAATAAGTGGGCTAAAGCATCTGGGGTAGTTGGATAATTGCATAAACCACGTTTTTCCGCTTCTAAGATCCAAGCATCGTTATAGCCATTACCAGAGAATAAGATACGTTCATGTTTTTTGACGGTATCTTTGACTAAATCATGAATGGCTTTATCTAAATCTTTGGCGCCCTCTAAAACATCCGCAAATTCTTTCAAGGAATTAGCCACCGCAGTATTAAGGACCATATTGGCATCAGAAACCGCTTTGTTACTACCTGGCATTCTGAATTCAAACTTATTGCCAGTATAGGCAAATGGAGATGTTCTATTTCTATCAGTGTTGTCTTTATTAATACTTGGTAAGACATCACTACCTAAAAGAATCTTTTCTTTATGTGATTCATAAGTAAGTTCATCATTAACAATAGCTTTTAAAACTTTAGTTAATTCATCACCTAAGAAAATGGAGATAATAGCTGGTGGGGCTTCATTTTTACCTAAACGGTGATCGTTAGAGGCTGACGCTACACTGATTCTTAATAAGTCTTGATATTCATCAACCGCTTTAATGATTGCGGCTAAGAAGAGTAAGAAGACTCTATTTTCAAATGGCGTATCACCAGGATGTAATAAGTTAATACCTGTATCAGTGGATATAGACCAGTTATTGTGTTTACCACTACCATTTACACCATCAAATGGTTTTTCATGGAATAAGATAACAAAGTGATGTTTATCCGCAATCTTAGTCATGATTTCCATTACTAATTGGTTTTGATCACACGCTAAGTTACATGTTGTATAAATATTAGCGAGTTCGTGTTGGGCAGGTGCCACTTCGTTATGTTCCGTTTTAGCGGAGATACCTAATTTCCAAAGTTCTCTATCCACTTCTTCCATAAATTGAGCGACACGTGGCTTAATAACACCAAAATAATGGTCATCTAATTCTTGACCCTTTGGTGCGGGAGCGCCGAATAATGTTCTACCGGTAAGACATAAGTCTAATCTCTTTTCAAATAGACTCTTATCAACAAGGAAGTATTCTTGTTCTGGACCAACATTAGTGACGATATGTTTAACATCATTCATCTTCAAAGCCTTGAATACTCTTAAGGCTTCTTTATTTAAAGCATCGATACTTCTAAGTAATGGTGTCTTTTTGTCTAAAGCATGACCACCATAGGAACAGAACGCTGTTGGAATACATAAGGTATGGTCTTTAATAAAGGCATAACTTGTTGGATCCCAAGCGGTATAGCCTCTGGCTTCAAAAGTACTTCTTAATCCACCTGATGGGAAAGAAGAAGCATCTGGTTCACCCTTAATTAATTCTTTACCACTTAACTCTAAAACTGGATTACCACTTTCCACGTTAGTTAAGAAACTTTCGTGTTTTTCAGCGGTGATACCTGTCAGTGGTTGGAACCAGTGAGTGTAATGGGTAGCCCCATTAGCGATAGCCCAGTCTTTCATGGCTTCTGCAACTTTATGGGCTAATGATGGATCTAGTGATTCACCATTTTTAATTGTTTGTTCTAATTTATCAAAAACTTCTTTGCTCAAGGCTTTACGCATAGCGTTTTCATTGAACACTAGTTTTCCAAATTCTTCTGGAACGATTTTCATAATATTCTCCTATTCATATTCGATAGTCGCTGGTGGCTTACTAGTGATGTCATAGACCACTCGATTCACACCTTTGACTTCATTGACTATTCTTCTGCTTGCCTCATCTAATACTCGATAAGGAAGTCTCACATAATTAGCAGTCATAAAGTCGTCTGTACTGACAGCGCGTAACGCGATAGCGTATTGATAAGTTCTTTTATCCCCCATCACACCAACGCTTTGCATATTAGTTAACACAGCGAAATATTGACTAATCTTTCTTTGATATTTGTTTTTAGCGATTACTTCTCTGAAGATATAATCCGCTTCTTTAAGAATTTCTAATTTCTCATCAGTGATATCTCCGATAATACGGACCGCTAAACCTGGACCTGGAAAAGGTTGTCGGAACACTAATGCTTCATCTATACCCATTTCTAAACCGAGTTCTCTCACTTCGTCTTTAAATAGTTTAGAAAGAGGTTCAATAATCTTTTTAAATGGTAAGTTTTCTGGTAAACCACCAACGTTATGATGGCTCTTAATGGTATTGCCATTGATCGAACCAGATTCAATGACATCTGGATAGATTGTGCCTTGGGCTAAATAATCAATGCCTTTAAGCTCATTAGCGACTTTACTAAAGACATCAATAAATGTTTTACCAATGATATGTCTTTTCTTTTCTGGTTCTTTAACACCTTCTAAAGCAGACATGAAATCTTTACGAGCGTCGACTTTAATAAAATTAAGGTCGTATTTAGAAAAGCGCTCAACGATTTCTTCAGTTTCGTTTTTTCTCATAAAGCCATGGTCAACATAAACGCATGTAAGGTTTTTACCAATAGCGTGGCTTAATAAGACTGCGGCGACGGAAGAATCAACACCACCAGAAAGGGCTAATAATACTTTCTTATCCCCGACTTCTTTTTTGATTTCTTTGATGGCTTGTTTATAGTAGTCTTTCATTGACCAATCACCTTTCGCGTGACAAACACGTTCAAGGAAAGCTTTAATCATTTCTTTACCACATTGTGTATGTTCCACTTCTGGGTGAAACTGGACACCATAGAAGTTCTTTTCTTCATTATAGATAGCAGCGTACTCACAGTTTTTCGTGGTGGCACTCACTTTAAAACCACTAGGAATCTTTTCGACATGGTCACCATGACTCATCCAAGCGACACTTCTATTTGGTAAACGTTTAAATATGGGGCAGTGTGTGTCGAAGTGAGCCACTGCTTTACCATATTCTCTGCCCTTATCATCTTGAGCGGGAGTAACCTTACCACCAAGTAAAGTGACCATTAATTGCATGCCATAACAAATACCTAAAACAGGAATGCCTAATTCAAAGATCGAAGGATCAATTTTAGGGGAGTTTTCTAAATAGACACTACTAGGACCACCAGAAAGAACAATGCCTATTGGATTCTTACCCTGAATGAAAGTTGTCGAAGTAGTCCAAGGCAATACCTCGCAATAGACATTGTTCTCTCTAATCCTACGCGCGATGACTTCTGAATACTGCGCACCGAAGTCAATAACTAAAACAGTCTCATGCATAATTATTTGCCTTCTTTCTTATCAAGCGCGTTAGAGATTAAACCCACGAACAATGGGTGTGGTTTTGTTGGTCTTGATTTAAATTCTGGATGGAATTGTGAACCAATATGATATTTATTAGCGGGAGCTTCCACGATTTCTACGAGTGACTTATTTGGAGATAAACCACTGAGTCTTAAGCCCTTAGCGATAAAGTCTTGACGGTAGATATTGTTAAACTCATATCTATGTCTATGACGTTCATTAATCATGTCTTTGTTATAGAGGGATTTCGCTAAAGAATCTTTTTGTAATGAGCATGGATAACTACCAAGTCTCATGGTGGCCCCTTTAGCGACTATATTAACTTGTTCAGGTAATAAGGCGATAACTGGGTGAGTGGTATTTTCATCAAATTCACTACTATTAGCATCTTTATAGCCTAAGACACTTCTAGCGTATTCAATGACCATCACTTGCATGCCTAAACAAATACCTAAGCAAGGGATATTGTTTTCTCTAGCGTATTTAGCGGATTCCACCATCCCTTCAATGCCACGTGTACCAAAGCCACCTGGGATGATGACACCATCCGCTTCTTTTAATGTCTCTTTAACATTCTTTTCTGTAATCTTTTCACTATCAATCCAAAGGATTTCCGCTTTAGCGTCTAATGCACTAGCGGCGTGGAAGATTGATTCTTCAACGCTTAAATAAGCATCATGTAATTGGGTATATTTACCCACTAAAGCGATTTTAACTTTCTTATGAGCGCCTTTGATTTTGTCAACCATCGCTGTCCACTTTTCTAAGTCTGGTTTAGTAATTGGTAAATGTAACTTTTCACAAACGATATCAGTTAAACCTTCGTTTTCTAATAGAAGCGGCACTTCATAGATACTAGAAGCTGTTAAGTTTTCAATAATCGCTCTTTTATCGATATCACATAATAAAGCAATCTTATCTTTGATTTCTTGAGTTAATGGTTGTGTGCTTCTACAAACAAGAACATCTGGTTGAATACCTAAAGAGTTAAGTTCTCGTACACTATGTTGGACTGGTTTACTCTTAAGTTCACCACTACCAGGTATTTCAACGATTAATGGGACGTGGATATAGATAACGTTATCTCTACCTTTATCTTGACCGACTTGTCTAATAGCTTCTAAGAATGGTAAAGATTCAATATCACCAACCGTACCACCGATTTCGCAAATAGCGATATCAATGTTTTGTTGTTCAGAGATATAAATCCATCTTTTGATTTCATCAATGACATCAGGGATGATTTGGACTGTTCTACCGAGGTAGCCACCTGTTCTTTCTCTATTGATAACATTCCAGTAGACCTTGCCAGAAGATACTGAACAAGAAGCATCTAAAGGCACATTAGTGAATCTTTCATAGTGACCTAAATCTAAGTCTGTTTCCGCTCCATCATCAGTGACAAATACTTCACCATGTTGATAAGGAGACATAGTACCTGGGTCAACATTTAAATAAGGATCAAACTTTTGATTCTTAACACTATATCCTCTTTGCTTTAACAAACGGGCTAAAGAAGCAGCGCAGATGCCCTTACCTAATCCTGAAACAACGCCACCAGTAACAAATATGTATTTCATAATTCGACAACCAACTATGGCGATATACTATCATGTGAATAATAAAACAATAAAATACATATAACATTATGGTTATCATATCTTTTTTGTATGTTATGTTTTCTTTACCAGATATCAAAAGAAAAAGCTTTATTTTTTATAATAATCGTATAGTTTTTTAAACGCAGGTAATGAATTTACAATCTGTTTATAAGATACACAATAGGCAATTCGTATATATCCTTTATAGCTAAATGGATCACTTGGTACGAGAAGTAATTCAAACTTTTTAGCGGTTTCACTAAAAGCTTCGGCGTCTTCCTCTAACGCTTTCATAAATAAATAGAAAGCTCCTGTTGGATAGATGACATCATAACCAATTTCTTTTAAAGCGTTATATAAAGTATCTTTATTCTTTTTATATTTTTCTAGATTAGATGTATGCCCTAGTACATAAGGCACCATATGTTGAAATAAAGCGGGTGCGCATATATAGCCAAGCATCGAAGCCGCTCCACAGATAACTGCGTAGACATCTTCGACATCTTCACATTTAGGATTCACTAAGATGTAACCGATTCTTTCACCAGGAAGAGATAAGGATTTAGAGAATGAGTAACAAACTATAGAGTTACAATAGTAATTAGTAACAAAAGGATATTTTTCATTACCATATAGTAATTCTCTATATGGTTCATCACTTACTAAGTATATTGGATGACCATATTCTTTTTCTTTCTTTGAAAGAATAGCGCTCATCTTCTTAATTGTTTCTTCAGTATAAAACGCTCCTGTAGGATTATTAGGGCTATCATAGATTACTATTTTAGTTTTGTTAGTTATTTTATTTTCTAAATCAATGAAATCAGGAAGGAAATCCGGATCAGGATTAACGGTGACTAGTTTGCCGCCTACTGCTTCTGTATATGTGCGATATTCAGGAAAATGTGGCGCGAATACTATCACTTCTTCATTAGGGAACACTAATGCTTTAGTGACTATTGCTAAAGAAGCGGCGGCACCACAGGTAAGGAAGATATATTTACCAATAACTGCAGTGTTATATGTTTTATTTAAATAAGTAGCGATACTTTCTCTTACATCAATGTTACCAGGAGAAACTGTGTAACCGTGTATCTTCACGGAATCTTCTTCGCTTAATAATTTAATGAGTGTTTCATTAACAATACTAGGTGCAGGAATAGAGGGATTGCCAATACTAAAATCATAGACATTATCGTCCCCTATTATTTTCTTTCTAGCGAGACCATATGTATATAAGTCTCTAATCGTGGATTGGCTATAACCAATGTCTAGCATTTTCTTATCGAACATATGTAAACATTCCTTTATAGAAAAACACTATCACATTGAAATAAGTATAAATAAATACATATAATGAAATGGTTGTTATACATTTTTCGTATGATAGGAGATCATTTATGGATTTAAAGACATTAAGATATTTCGTCGTTGTGGCTGAAGAATTAAATATCACTAGAGCTAGTAAGATTTTAATGATGAGTCAACCACCTCTATCTAACCAAATTAAAAATTTGGAAGAAGAATTAAATACTACTTTGTTTATTAGAGGTAAAAGACATTTAGAGTTAACTGATGAAGGTCGATATTTATATCAAAAAGCTAAAGATATTCTTTTATTAAACGATAAGACCATTAATGAAATCTTATTAATGAATAAAGGTTTAAGTGGCACGATTGGTATTGGTCTAGTTGAAGGTACCGCTCCTGATATTGCTGCAGAATGGATTTCTGAATTCTTAAACATGCATCCACATGTAAAGTTTAGAATCCTAGATGGTAATAGCGATGATCTTATAGACAAAATGAGAGCGGGTTTAATCTCGCTTGCCGTTATTACTTCTCCATATGATCAAATACTTTTAAATAGTTTTAAAGTTGGTGAAGAAAAGATGGTCGCCTTAATGAATAAAGACCATCCATTAGCGAAATCCCCTCATGAGAAAATCACTATCGAACAATTAAAAGATGAAAAGATTATTGTTCCTAGTAGAAAAATACATGTCGACGCAATTGTTAAATGGTTTAAAAAAGACCACTTCGAACCAAATATCGTTTGTGAGATGGATAACTACTTAGACGCCGCTGCTATGGCGGGTCGTGGTGTTGGTATTTCCATCTTCCCTAAGACAGCTTATATTATGAATAACTCCTTAATCTCAAAAGAGATTGAAGGTGAAGAGAAAAAAGTCGATTACCTCTTCGTCTGGCGTAAGGGTCATCAACTCTCTACACTAGAAGAAAACTTCATCGACTTTATTAAAAATAAGTATAGCAAGTAAAAATATGATATAATTAATTCGTCGAAGGTGGAGAATCAGTGCACGACCACGACGCACCTAGCAATAGGTGGGTACGGTGTTCCAGGATGGTAACTGCCCTGGTCGACGAATGAAAAACGTTCCCAAATTAGGAACGTTTTTATTTTTTATTAGCTAATAGCTTAATAACTAGGCACAACACCCTAGTAGCGGTCTCTAACTCTTTTAAAGAGACAAATGTTGGGGCAATTCTAATATGCGAGTTATCTGGATCTTTACCATATGGGTAAGCGCTTCCCGCAGCGGTCAATGTCACCCCTAGTTCTTTACATTTAGCCACCACTTCTTTAGCGATGCCTGGAACATATAAGGAGATGAAGTAACCACCGGTTGGCTTAGTAAACGTAGCGATACCTTTTAGTTCTTCTTCGAAGATGTTTAATACTGTTTCAAACTTTGGTTTTAAGATAGCAGCGTGTTTCTTCATATGTTTGATAATCGTTGGTTTATCTTTTAAGAATTCTGCATGTCTTAATTGATTTAATTTATCAAAACAAATGGTTTGATATTGTAAGTAATCTAAATAGTCTTTCTTATTATTAAGAGAGAAACCCACCGCGGAAACACCACTACCTGGGAATGTCATCTTAGAAGTAGAAGCAAAGATATACACTAAATCTTCAGTGCCATTTTTTAAACATTCATCATAAATATTAAGTACTGGTTCTTCTTCCCCGTTAAAAGATAGTTGAGATGTATATGTGTTATCCCAATAAATTCTAAAGTCTTTAGAAGCTGGTTTAAGTTTAGCGAATCTTCTAATAACTTTATCACTATAGATAATACCTGTTGGATTAGAATACTTAGGAACACACCAAATACCTTTAACTGTTGGATCTTTAATATACTCCTCAATCATATCCATATCTGGACCATTATCATCCATTGGGATATTAATCATTTCAAAACCAAAATATTCAGTCATGGCGAAATGTCTATCATATCCTGGAACAGGACATAACCATTTAAGCTTTTCTTGTTTAGAGAATGGAATACCACCTTCAACACCGACGAGCATAGACTTCACTAATAAGTTATGCATGATGTTTAAGGAAGAAGCACCACAGACAACAGTGTTCTCCACAGGGATTTCCATAATCTCAGCGAATAACTTTTTGGCTTCTGGGATGCCTTCTAAAGCACTATAGTTACGGCAATCAATATCTTCATCAAAGCATTTAGTCTTTGAATTAACAATATCAAGCATAGGTAAAGATAAATCTAATTGCTCAGGAGAAGGTTTACCTCTCGCCATATTAATGTTTAGATTTAATGATTTGTAATATTCGTATTGTTTTAATAAATCTTCACTCATATGCGTATAAGTTTAGCACGTGTCAATTATTCTTGTATTGTTTTTTATTTTAAAGACATGAAAAAAGGTGCCTTATTCTATAAAGACACCGATTTTTAAAAAGTGATAGTTTCTATTTGGTGATTAATTTTCCCTTGCCTCCACCTGTGCCACCTTCACCAGGAGTAGGTTCATCAAGCTTATAGAAACTTGGTTTGTATTTTTTATATGCAACATCAGTTAAATAGCTAAAAGCATAAGCGTCACCACCATAAGCATTTAAACCACCTTTTCCACCATTACCACCTTTTATACCAATTGAAGATGAATATGTTGTTAACACTTTAACGTTTTTATTGAAAGGTAGTTGACCATGACCACCACGTGTATACTTAATACCTTCACCACCATTACCACCTATCGCTTTAATATAAGCTGAATCAGAGGTAGCGCAATTAATTATCTTGTTAGCGGAAATAGCGTATCCAGCAACAGCATCTTCATATTTACTATTGAAAGAAGAACTACTACCACCAGTAATTGTTAATGATCCATTACCATCATAGAAACAAACGTTTGGTAGGTTTATAGCGTTGCTAGCTGAATATGTATATGATGTTGAATCTCCACCAGTAATAGAGTTATATCCTTCAAACCTGAAGACGAATGTAACATCCTTATTTGTGCCACCATAGTCAATTGCTGGCAAAGTAGAAGAAGATGACTTAAACTCAGTATTATTTAAACTTATTCTAACCACATCGCCACTTGGTCTTTCATCAAATTTAAATGCCAACAAAATGGTGCCTGAGCCAGCAAAGTGACCTAATTCAAGATGAGTAACACTAGCAGGAATATTAACAACGCCCGATCTGGAATAGTTTGAAACATTATTATAATTAAGTGAAAGTGTTTCTGAAGAAGAAGCGGTAAAAGTTGGTGCTTTTGTTGGTAAGGTAATGATCTTTGATTTACAAACTGTTGTTTTTTCGTGCTTTTCATTGTACTTATATCCAACGATTTGAATCCTCTTACCAAGTAAAGATGAGTCATATGTAAATCCACAATTAGTAAACGTCTGGAGAACCGTTGGTTCTGACTTTTTAGAACTCGATGAGGTAGAAGATTCATCAGGATGGACATATACGTCATATGAGGTACACTCCTCATTTCTTTCCCAAACAATCTTGTCTAAAATTTGATTTACTTCAAGGCTGTTTGAGATTGAGAAATTAAAGTTAATACCTGTGAATTCATTAAATGGATTATAGGAACATGCTGATAGACTAATAGCGGCAAGCGCTAAGAACACTAATGATTTTTTTCTCATAATCCACTCCCCCTAAATAGTCTTAATACAAGAGGTGTTACAGCAGTTAAAACAGCTGGGAATGCTGGCATAAATCCATTCATGAATTCTTGAACCTTAGCAGTGATTTCAAAGCCAAACATTCTTCCAGTATCAAAGTAAGTAATAGCGAGGTTGTAACCACCCATTGCTGCAGCATAGATTGTCATAATTGATAGTAAGTAATAGAAATAGACATTCGAACAATCACAATCTGATGAACTTGGTTTAGTCTTTCTAACAATTGTTACGATTAAGTTAGCAACCGCTAAAAGTGTTGCCCATATTAAACCAGGAAGCATTTTATCATATGTTGGATTCCTTGTACTTATGGTACCACCCAAGATCTCAAGAGTGCTTTGTTGAGTATGAAGAATCACGTTAATCACAATAAATGGAACAACAGACAAAATGCCAAACACAATAAGAAGTGGCTTATATGGATTCTTACCTGTTGTTAGATGACCATATCCAAATCTCGCCATTAAAGCGGCAACAATGGATACTCCTAGTAACACTACGTATGCTGATTCAGGTTTTAATAAGATAACCGCTGCAAGAGCAATAACTAATAACAAGATATTAAAGAACACCTGTACTCTTTCTTTAGCAAAAGAATAACTGCTCACATTAGGAGTGGAAGACTTTGTCTTTGGAGCTTTTTTGGCTTCTTGAATCAAGGTGCCATTACCAATGGAAATAATGATTTCTTCCACAGGTGTGTCATATGGATTATCCATCTTCATTAATCTATTGTGTTTATTTCTAAAGGCTTTATATAAGTTTCTCTTTTCTTTGCCTTTACCATTTTTAATATTTTCAATAGCTTCATAGAATGCTAAATAATGATTAACTTGGTTAGGATGCTTTTCTTCATGAACGGCGACAAGCATTCTATAAGAAGATAAATCATTAAGTGATTTTCTATAGAATAAGATGCTGTAGTTAGATGGTTTCTTGATATCACATTTAACTAAGCCCCATCTCGCGTCACAGTTAGCCTCATCAATATTTAAGACTTCTTCATAGTAACGTCTTGCTTCTTTAAATCTCTTTTCGAGTAATAAGCGGTTACCGATTCGCATTAATAAGGCAATGGTATTTTCATCACTAGTGGAACCACTTCCTGTTAAAGAGGCCATCAAATTGAATATCTGTCTTGTGATGACTTTATTCTTTTTCTTATTAGTCATGATACAAGCGGCTCTTAAGATGATATTGAAATAGTTATTGCTTCTACTTGGAGAGATAAAATCCATCTTATAGCCACTTTCAATGGCTTTAATCATGAAGTAATAAAGATTAGCTTCTTTTAACTTATCATCGATATTCTTTTTATTAATATTGAATTCCGCATAGTTTTTCTTTTTTAGTTTTTTAGCTAAGCTCCATTCACTAGCCCCTAAATCATCTAAATCAAAGCAGAAACGATACCATAAGCAATCAACATCTAACTTATTGATTTCTAATGCTAAGTTGATGAATTCATCAACGAGGGCCTTATTATCCTTGCTTTTACTACTAGATAAAGTCATGAATGATTTACGGTATAAATCAAAGATTTGTCTAGCGCCTTTTTCTTCGTAGTTAGAATAGATTCTTCTAAATAACTTATTAGCGATATTTAAGATAACATCATTTTTGATTTTAGTGTTTTGTACTTTGTTATTAACTAAATCAAAATAAGGCTTTTCAAAGTCTTTCGCGTATTCGAATAATTCATTCTTATCTTCATACGTTTTAGCGATAGTTAAGAAAGTAGATTCTTCTTTCTTTAATTCACTAGCAAATCTAGTGGGATTATCACTGAATGATTTCTTCAGCATCTGCACCATGGCTTTTCTCACCCTCGCGCAGTCTTCTCCCCCCGCTTCCATAAGGGCTAAGAAGTCATTATTCATGCGTTGGATATCATCCACTCGCCATAATGATGTATTAACTAAACTATCATCATTAGGAATCTTAAAGTTACATTTTAATTTGGCTAAGTTAGCTTCAAAGTTAAACTTATTAGTTTCTGTTAAACGACATAGCTTCTTATACGCGGCTTTGTATTTGTTGTTGTTATTAATCTTCATATCCGCGACTGCGAGGTTGAAGTCTGTTCTTTCTAAGTTGTTTAATTCTTTTTCTTTAAAGCCTGTAAACTTCCTAGCAACGATTTCTTCCTTTTTGACGGATAAAGTACCAACCTTGTTGGTTTGAACTTTAATATCGTTAAATTTGCTCTTCTTCTCTTTTGAGATTAAAGAGCTAATGAGGCTATAGACATTACTATCAAATTCATCATCTAATTTAATGCCTTCAATGCCTTCTAGTTCTCTAGGAAGTTTATCTGGAGTGAAGCCATTATCAAAGACTGGGAGTAAACGTAATTTAACGTCCACTTCGTTTTCCATTCTCTTTTTAAATCTGGCCCATTCGTTTTTAACCCAAGGGGCTAATAAGTATTCTTTATGATCTGGAGTAGCACACACTAAGACGAATAACTTAGCACTTAATAAAGCACTACAAATGACTGGTTCAAAAGCTTTACCAGCATATCTGTGGTAAAGTGTATCTTCTGCGTAGAAGACATTTAATCCCCAATCATTAAATTTACGATATAACTTATCAGCGGTTTTACTATCCCAAGTTAAACCACTGTCACCAGTTGTTCTTTTATAACAAATAAAGACATCGAAAGGTTCGATTTCTTTCATTGTTTTAATCGACTCTTCACGAAGCTTTTCAATCTCTTCTAAACGTTCTTTATAGTTTTTAAGTGTGGCTGGTAACTCGCTTAATATAGATTCTAGTTTATGGTAATACTCTTTAGAGAATATTGATTCCTTTTGGACACTAGAAATAACTGGTTTCTCGGTAATGTTACTATCTTCACTAACATAAGAGACACCATAATCCGAAAGGAGTAATTGGAAATATATTTCCGCGACATCTGGGTAAGTAGAAACAAGATCTTCTAAGATGATAGTTGCTTCATTGAAGTCGAACTTATTTCTCTTGATAATTGCGTCATTAATTTGACTTTGTAATTGGTCATTAAGACCGGTTTTTGATTCCTTTAAAGGGAATATTTTATGACAATACTGACATTTTACAAATTCTTCATTCTGATCAACTAGTCTTTCACCACCACAGTGCGGACATTTGATTAGAATATCTGGCATTAGAATTCGTACCCCCATCCTCTTAAAATATCTAAGATGTGATTGACTGGAATGAAGAAATTCATGCCTTTTGCATACATCATTCCTGAGACACACATGGCAATAAGTTCGCCTTTAGTGTTAAATAATGGGCCACCAGAGTTACCTTTGTTTGTCGAAACATCACTTGTTAATAAATAAGATTCTCCAACTCTTTTGTTTGTATCAGAAACAATACCACGAGAAACACTTATACCCATGCCTAAAGAATTGCCGATAGCAATAACTTCATCACCATTTCTTAGTTTTGAAGAATCACCAAACTTAAGATGATTGTATGGAAGAGGATCATCAATCTTCACTAACGCAACGTCTTCAGAATCATAGCCTCTTCTTGGAACATTACCTTTAACGACTTTTCCGAGGTATTTTTGTCCTTCGAGAATAACTTGTACATATTCAAAGAAGACTTTATTATCTTCGTCGTACACCATATGTCCATTGGTTAAGATATATCCATCACGGGAAATTAAGCATCCTGAACCGGTACCGCTCTCATTATTTATGATGGCAACAGCCTCGACGTTTTTATCGTAGACATTAGATACACTCTTTTGTGGAGCCGGCATTTGATAGTCGGAACTACCATAACCACTATTAGGTGTCGATTGAACTTCTATCGGTGAAAAGCAGTAAGGACATTTGCTCTTACCATCTGGCACATTCGCGCCACACTTAGGGCAGCGCATAAACTAGAGCTCCTTACCACAGTGTGGACAGTATTTGCCTTTACTCTTGATAGTTTTGCCACAGTGTGGGCATTTTCTTTCCATTGGCGCTAAAGCTTCACCGCATTGTGGACAGAATGGTTCGCCTGTAACGACTTCTGCACCACACTTTGGACAGAATCTCTTAGCAACGTCTTTAGCTGCTTCTGCAGCGGCTTTCTTAGCTTCTTGAGCGTACATTGGATCATGTGGATAGCCTAAGAGTTTGATAACTTCTAAATACTTGGATTCGTCTTCTCTTCTTAAAGCGATAAGGAATTTTGTTCTTTCCCATTCTTTATCATCAAGTCTTTCAAGTTCGGCTGCGATTTCTTTAGCATCCGCTTTGAATTTCTTTTCATCTCTATTAGCTTTAAGAGTGGCTTCAATTTCAGCGCGTTGAGCGTCATCAATGAATAATTGTTCAATTGAGAAGATTGGGCTATATAAACCATATTGTTCATTTAACATTTCAGACACTAGTGGTTGGATAGCTTCCGCTACTTCACCTTCGTGTAATGGTAAATCAATATATCCTAAGTGATGTTCATGAATAACTTTGGTTAATTCATTCTTAAGAATATGAACGACATGGTCATTAATTCTTTCTAATAAGTCTTCCATCTTAAAGTCACGGTTACTACCGACGACTCTTTCGAAGAATTTCTTCACATCTGCGATTCTGATGTCATATTTACCACGACCTCTGATATCCACTGGAATATCTGTTTCTGGATCTCTATAAGGGATTGGGTTTGGGATACCCCAGAAGCCTTCATAGGAAAGGTTTTGGTTAAAGACGACAACATCAAACATGATATTATCTTTAACTTGTTTCTTTGGTTTCCCAAATAAGCATTTCTTCTTGTATTCGAAGTCATCTTCTCCGAAGGCTGGATATGAACCATTCGCTAAAGGTTCACTAGCAACACCATCTCTAATAATCATCATTTCGCATCCAGGAGCGGCTAAGATGAGTTTAGTTTCAGGATTCTTAAACGCACCATAGGCGCGATAGAATAAATTCTTGTTGTCTGTTTCTAATCTGATCTTGTCAACATTAGTTGGTAAATCAACGATCTTGCCATCCTCGTGATTTCCAGACACCACAAAAGTGCTCATTGGCACATTGTCAGTTTTTGCTTTCTTTTTGCACATATAAAAGTTTCTCCATTATGTAACATAGTCCCCATGACTTATGTACGTTATTTGATTTAATAATAAGTCATATATGTATACGTACGCAATAGGATTGTAAATATGGGCAAAAATGATTAAAAATGGGATGAAATATTCAACTTTTTATCAAATGATTATTCTACTAAAATAGGAATCTCAAGTAATCTAGAATGCCTGTTCTGCAAAAACGACAGGCGCCACTCCTCGCTGCTGGGCAAGCCGATGATGCGCTGTTGTTCAAAGAAAAACAATATTTGATGCCAGGGTGTCCATATACCCATTTATCATAGATTCTATAGTTACGCCCCTTTTTCAATTGTGAATTAGGAATTAAATAGATAGTATTATCATGGCAAGGCAGGCTAGGATAGTAATATGGTTCAGTGCCGTGATGAGGAACTTTGATTAAGTCAAAATTTCTAATTTTGCCACCGTGATTTCTTTTATGTTTTATCATCGCACGATCCAATGCGTAATCGTCAGCATCGCCACACATTAATAGTTTTGATTCTATTTCGAAGACTATCGAAAGTCTGTTTTCCATATCGCTTATAGCTTTAGAAAGGCTATCTGAAATAGACATTTTCTTTAGATATGCGGCAACCTCATCGAGCGATGGGATGGTTTCGTCTTTATACGATTCTTGAACTTCATCAATATCGAAACTAGTAATGACTCCATCTTTTGCTTTTTTCAAAAGAATAGAAAAGTAATTATGAATTTTTAAGAGACATTTAACTACTGGATTCGTTTTGTCATAGCAAATACATTGGAACAGTTGGTTTCCAATATTTTGAACTTCTTTTTTTAATTTTTCATCTTCATCAAGTGGACCAGGCCACAAAACATTTGCGACCGTTTTCCCAATATTTATTTTATTTCTGACAGTGTTGTTAACCCCATAAACGGTACTGCCGCTGGCAAGAAGGCTTCTGAATGTTTTAAATGACAACCAGATTCGAAAGCTTTCGTGGTCACCAGTGATTGCTGCATACATCGCTAGACTAGCGTACGCTGTTGAAAAATCAAATGTTAGTCCGCAAAGGCTGAGATCTCTTACATATACATTCTTAAAGGTAACGCCATATAAAAACAATTCGTAAAGCGTGTTAAAATGATCGGCATGGTAATGGGTGACCAAAAGATTCTTTACATCAAATTTATTGAGCTCTTTGCTAATTAATTTTGACATAAATGCCTTCCTAGTAGATCCTTGATTTAACGAGCCGCAGTCAATTAGCAAATTATTAGTTTCATCTTCGATTAAAAACGAATCGCCAAAACACATATTAAAAAAAGTAATAGTTCTATTCATCTGACTCATTAAAAGCGCTCCTCATCTTCGCTTGGTTGTTGACTATCATATAAATCAAAAATGATTCTTGGTGTGTCGTCTAAATAACCATCATAATTCTCTTTATCGACAGAATAAATGGACATCAATAAAGGTGAAAAACAAGTAAGGAATAATTTCCCACTTGATAAATTGGTTTGGGTTTTTGCTATATTAAACAGATTCTTATTCATCCCATTTCCTTTTTTAATGAACGACATAAGGACGAAAGGACTTTTTTTCTTTACTTGTTTATTGTATAAATCAAAAGCCTCCTCTTTTTGAAAATCAATCCCGTATTTGCTAATTATGTAATAATGCCACACTTGAATGATTGAAGAGTTGTAGGAGGAATTAATTAATTCTGTTTTGGAAAGCATATCATCAACAATTTCGAGTTGTATTGGTGTGCCTTCATTTCTTGACATAATGGCATCTATTATTTTGAAACATCTACTTCCTAGATACTTTTCTGTAAGCGCCAGTTTGTAAAAATAATTAATTGAATAACTTGGGTTTTCAATTTCGCAATCATTACTCTCCATAAAGCCTTTTATCTTAGACAATATGGCTTTTGAGAGGCTCTTTTTATTTCCTATAACTGCTTTAGCAATTGTGGCTTTAAGAGCTTCTAAAGCATCAAGGCTTCCACCATTCTCACAATAATTCTTTGCGCTTATTTCAATTTCGTCTTTCAAGTCTTCTTCATACTCTAAGGCACACTTTTCAATTAACGTCTTATTTTCATTAATAGAAAGCTCATACTCGAAAAGCAACATTTGCAGCTTATCCAAAAGTGTTGATAGTTCTTCCTTTGAATCACTATAAAAGGTCATGTCATCGACATTGCGCAGATAGCCAATCGATTTGTCTTTGATTAAGTCTTTTTCGATTCTCTTATCAATTTCATTCATAAACAATTCTGCGCAAAGCGTTGAAGAAAACGGTCCAGGGAAGATTCCTTTTGTTTGGCTTAGATTTGTTCTTTGACTGAATTTGTCCAAAAATGAGAAATACACATTCTCCAAAGATGTAGGGGGCAGTTCAAAAGTGTTGTATCTCTTTCCGATTCTTTCTAAATGATGCGTATAAATGTTTGAGTAGAAATTAGAAATATCGACTTTCAAAGAATATAAGTAATTTTTTTCTTCTTTTTTAGTCCTTTCTTTCTTATGCTCAAAGCCGAATATATTAACCAAGAAGTCAAAATCTTCGTCTTCATATTCTTGATAAAAATCTTCGATAATGTAAAAGCCGTTATCAACAAAAATAGGAGAAAGACTGCATGAGTAGTAAGTTGATTCCAAGTATATATTTGTGAAAAAACTGTCTTTTAAAGAGACGGTGTTGTAAACAAATCCAAGATATAAAAGTGGATTAACCATACCCATCTGCCGCAGCGAGTTGTTGTTTTTATACGAATAAAACTTGGCTATTTCTGTTCCGTATGGTGCGCCATTACGAATCTTGAAATCTTTTATCCCAGAAACAAAGGTTTCATCTGAATTATGAAAAGTAAATAAATCATATCTTTCTTTGTTGCTAATGTTATTTAAAACATTGAAGTATCCAGCATTTGATGGATGATTAAAAATAGGCGGAAGATCTTTGTCCCACAATCCTTCAATAAGGGTTTTACACTTGCTCAAAAAATCATAATTTAACATATTCCAATACTCCAATGACATATCGGGAACTAAAAAGCACCTTTGCCTTTTAGTATACTAACAATCTCTCATAAAACATATATTTTTTGATAGAATCAGGATTTATTATCAACAAAAAAACAGCGCTTGGCTGTTTTTTGATTCGCCCAATAAGGCGGTAACATCGTTGGAAATAAGTGGCGGATCACTTATTCCATTTCACTTGCTGTTCTGACACGGCACGAAATGGTATGATCCAGTGCAAAAACCCCATAGTAGATCTTTACGAATGATTTTCACAAGCAATGCAATGCTCCGGAGAGCAATTACACTTTATTATAATCTTTCATTGTTGTCAAACATGTCTTGAGAACAAATAATCTATTTTTGAAAAAGTCAGACAGTTTCTCATCAATTGTATACTTCCCAAGAGTGATGTGCGCAGAGCAGCATTTATCGACATGATTGTTAATTTCCAAGTCCCTGTGGTCTCTATCAAATGATTTGAAAAAAGTACTGACAGCAAAATTATCAGTCATCTTGCCAATACTAAAGCTAATCTCACGCATTAGCGACATCGCCATGGAATCCATGACGGTGTCATATCCAAATTTAGTGAAATAGTACTTACCTAATTCTTTGCATATTTGTTCCAAATCGGTTAAGTTTCTTTTTCTATAGTCTTCTTTATCCTCGTTATACTTGCAAGTTTTAAGATTCTCGATCAATGTATATAGTGTTTCATTGTACTTTTTAATATTACATACATAATCGAAATACTTGGTGGCATTATTATCACCTTTCTTGTATTTTGAATCATCCCTTATTTGAATGAAATTGTTAATAATATATTCAAAACTTTTGTGATCATTTCCAAAAAGCGCATCTGGATCACCCAAATAATAATCGAAAATCTTAAATATTATTAGGTATGATAAACTATTCTGTTTCTCAACTATTTCATTTCCATGGAGTCTTTTCTTACGCAAAGTTTCTAAATACTCAAACACCTCTTTCATTTCGTCGTCAAAATCCACGACTTTTTCATCAAAATAAACAACCTTACTATCGAGTTCTTTTTTAGTTAAATATTTTTGTATATTTTGTCTAGTTTGAAGAATTAAAGATTTGACCATTTTGTCCCTTATCTCAAGCAAAAATTCCTTTAAAGTTTGTTTTTCGTTTTTAAAAAGGACCTTTAACTCGTTATCGGTGAACAAATGCTCCATAACAAGATTTGAATCCTCTAAATCGCTTAGCATCTGTGCAACTTCATCTGCCATAGCCACGACTTGTCCTTCTAATGTATAACAAGCCGTATTATCGAGATAACCTTTTGTTTTTCTCAAAGTCTCTGGCAAAAAACTATGTGCACCAAATACTCTTTTTTTCTCACCATTGTACTCAACACCATCGAATTTATTTATCTTGGTATGTTTCAAAACACCATCAATTATATCTGGTGAACAAATACTGAAATTCCGTTTCAATAATGCCGCTGAGTAAAAGTTATGTTTGAAAACCAATTCTCCGTGTTTATCTCCGTCAGGAAAGAATGTTCTAAAAGCTTTGTTTTTACCATTCATGTAGTGAGTTAATGCTTGCTCGCCAATATGACCAAAAGGTGTATGGCCAAAATCATGGGCAAAAGCTATGGCATCTAACAGATCTTCTGAGTATTTGATATTTTCTGTAACATCAGCCCAACCCTTCATAGTAAAAATGTATTCTTCTTTGCATATTTTTTTCATTATTTCTTTTGCGGCGGAGCACACTTCTAAAGTATGAAGAAGTCTTTCGTGAATGTAATCTGCCTTTGAATCTGTTTGCGCAACAAGCAAAGAGAAAACTTGCTTTTTCCCTTTTAATCTTCTCATTTGTTTAGAAGCGAGGATTCTATTTAAAGTAATCGAATACGTTGTGTCATTGAACGTTCTCATATAATCACCCTACCCACACTATGTTTAATATATACAACAATAGAATGATAGCATGTTTATAAAAAATAGTTGATTGTTTCTTACTTTTTGTTTGATAATCGCTTTTTTGCAAATAAAAAGTCACCCGCAAAAGGTGACTTATGAATTTGATTTATAAGATTGTATTTTAAGCAATAGCTTTAAGAAATCTCTCTATTCTTTTAATTGCTTCCTTTAAAGCGTCTAACGAATAAGCATAAGAGATTCTTACAAATCCTTCGTCACTGTCCCCGAAAGCGGTACCAGGTACCACGACAACATGTTCTTTATTTAATAACTCAGTAGCGAACTCTTCACTATTCATTTTGTATTTTCTTATATCAGGGAAGATATAGAATGCTCCTTTAGGTTCAAAGCACGGTAAGCCTAATCTATTGAATTCTTTAAGAAGGTATTTTCTTCTTTTATCATATTCCTTCTTCATTCTTTCGATATCGCTATCACCATTTCTTAAAGCTTCTAATCCAGCATATTGGCTTATTGTAGGCGCACTCATGACCACGAATTGATGGATCTTTTTAACTTGATCAATAATTACTCTAGGGCCCATAACATAGCCTAATCTCCATCCTGTCATGGAATAGGCTTTGGAAAAGCCGTTGATGGTAATAGTTCTTTCTTTCATATTTGGTAAAGAACCAATAGAACAATGATTACCTTCATAAGTTAATTCACTATATATTTCATCACTGATGACTAATAAATCATGTTTAATAATGACTTTAGCGATCTTCTCTAAATCAGCTTTATTCATAATAGCCCCAGTTGGGTTATTAGGATAATTCATTAAAAGAATCTTTGTTTTAGAAGTGATAACACTTTCTAGTTCTTCTGGAGTTAATCTAAACTCATTTTCGTTTTTAAGTTTAATCTTAATAGGCACACCACCAGCGAGAATAATATCTGGCTCGTAGCAGACGTAATTTGGTTCAAGGATAATTACCTCATCCCCTGGGTTAATCGTTGCTCTTAGGGCGATATCAATGGCTTCTGAGCCACCACAGGTGATAATGACTTCATCCTTACTATAATCAAGATTATATTTACGCTTATTCCATTTAGCGATTTCTTCTCTTAATTCTGGTAAGCCTTGATTAGAAGTATAGAATGTTCTTCCTTGTTCTAAGGAATAGATACCTTCTTCTGTAATATGCCAAGGCGTATCAAAATCAGGTTCCCCAACACCTAAAGATATACAATCTTCAATGCTATTAGCGATGTCAAAGAACTTTCTGATACCAGAAGGTTTAATGTTCTTTATTTTGTTTGATACGAAATCTCTCATAAAACAATATTAGTTCTTTTATCTATTTTCTTATCTTCTAATAAAACACCATGGTCTTTATATTTCTTTAAGACAAAGTGAGTAGCGGTACTTTGAACATAATCAATTGTCGCTAGTTTATTAAAGACAAAGGAGGATACTTCTTTCATGGATTTACCGTTAATAATAACCATAAAGTCATAACCGCCAGAAATAAGATAGATACTATCTACTTCATCAAATCTAGATATACGGTCAGCGATTCTATCAAAACCAGTACCTCTTTGAGGTGTGACTTTCACTTCGATTAAAGCATTACACTTTTCTTCAGTAATCTTATCCCAGTTAATAATGGCAGAATATCCACATATCACTTTATCCGCTTCTAGTTCGCCCACTAATTGGAGAGCTTCTTTTTCTTTGATGTCTAGTTCTTCTGCAATTTCTTTAATAGAAAGCTTTGCGTTCTTTTCTAATAACTCTAAGATTTTGGTTTTCATAAAAACACCTCAACGATATGTTTAATTAATTGCTATTTATTGTATTTAAAGTATAACAAAATAACAAGAAACTATCGTTGAGGTATTTAACTATTTATAAAACAGTTATTACTTTGGCGCTATAACTTCAAATTCAGAAATAGTAAAGGTTATTCTACCTTCATAAATAACAGCGTCGACTGCGAAAAACACTGTTTGATCTTGGACAACGATATTATCGTTTGCTCCACCGACTAAGTACTTACCATATTCGGCAATATTAAGAACATCACTATAACCATAGCCGCCTCTAGTGCCCCAGTCATTATTAACAACAAATTTGAATGCTTGCTTTGGTTGAAGATACACACTACTTAAACGGAATAAATCATCACCCATTTTTGTAAACATCAAACCACCACTTGTGACATCCCAGTCATTGAAATCACCGACCATGGAAATGGAATTAATATTATCATCTTCCTGTTGTTGTGGTTTAGCTTCGTGGAAAGCACGAATAATAACAGTGCCTAAACTAGCATCGCTATCATCATAGTTAATCCAGAGATAGTTATCACCTGCTTCTTTGCGGTAATAAGCACCTTTAAATGTACCTAGATATCCACCATCAAGAACAAAGCCGTTACCGTTTAACTTATTTTTATAATTTTGTGATTCACTATATCTAGTATTTTTAATTTCTAAGGCATATGGTTCTTTACTTAATTCTTGTGTACCATATTCAATTCTTTCCCCATCATATTCAGGAACACCGATGTCCGCTAAGACTTTAGGGAATGTTGGTTTAACATATGTATCTGGTAAATCGCCTGAATAGATGAAATCCATTACACCACCTATACCTTGTTCGTCCATAAAGGCAATGATGAGGTTTCTATTTGTGAATTTATATCTCTCCATAATGTCGGATAAACTATCGACTAAACTAACTTCCTTAGCTTCATTGTTATCTTGTTGTCTAACATAGAATCTTAAAGCCACTAAATCAGTAATTTCTGAAACTAAAGCACCATTTTGATCAATATAGTATAGATGGATAACTAGTTTCTCACCATTCTCATCAACAAAACCATTGAATAGTTCTCGTATAGTGACATTACCAGGAACTTGATAGTTACCAGCACCTCCGGATAAGCTACCATTCATTGCTCTAATAGCCACAATCTCTTGTTTTTGTTCTTCTTGTTCGTCTCTACAAACTAGATTATAGATAATGTCTTCTTTTGCGATTTTAGAGAAATCGTTATAGCAAGTTTTAAGAACACTATTTTGTGTACCTGCTTTATTAAAGAAGCTATCAGCATCTATTTCATTAGTGTTTAATCCTAAGTTAGTAAACAAAGCATTAGCGATTGTCTTAGCAGCTTCACTTTTTTGTCTGACATTCTTGTTCTTATAATAAGTACCATTCTTATACCAAGAACAGGCATCTACTTTATATTCACATCCTTCATTAACATAAGCATCAAAGTCTTGATGACTAGCGTCTTTCACTAAACGATGATCATTATCCATACAGAACTTTCTCCATTCATTAATTTCGGAGTTCTTAACTTCTACATAATCATATTCATATGTATATCTCTTGTAATATGGTAGTTCTCTTTCATCAGTCTCTGTCACCATACTCATTGTATAGTTAGGAGAGTTATTAGCCATATCATAGTCTAGTTCTATTCCTACATACCATTTCGTGGTATATGACTCACTACCTTTTTTAAGATTAATATCAAATGATACATCCGCAGTGATGAGATTATCATCATCGATATTAATATCCATACCTAAAGTGAAGGTGTAGTTATATTTAAATTCATCACCTTTTTCTTTTTTAGCTCCTGTATTGATATCGACATACATTTCACCAGTAACAGTGTCATAGTATTTCTTATCAAACTCATACCCGTTGCCAATCTTTTCTAATACTTTCTTAATGTATTGGAATTGAATCATTGGGGGTTCATTGTATGAAACATCATCTAAGAAATCATCTCTTTTATCTTCTTCTGTATATAGATTAAAGATAGTATCTAATGCAGAAGATGGATTAGATCCCCCTATCTTATTTCTTTTTAACAATAATGGTTTATTTCTTTTAACGACTTTAGGAGACTTAAATGATTTCTCCACACCATTAAAGGCAAACTTAACTTTCTCATATTGTGTAGTAGGTAACTTATTAGCATTACAACCAATTAAACCTATAGCAAAAGACCCTACCAGCGTAGCAACAAAACAATTAATCTTTTTCATAATGTGTATTTAAAACAACTCCCTGGAACCAATATCTAATATTTGATTCAAATTATACGTATATGATGGTTATAGCCTTATCATAACACGTATTTAGAAAATATACATTAATAAAGAAAAAGCCATCGGATTGGAGTGCTAGTATAAAAGTGGACAAGGGTAAAAAGCCCCCATCCACTTTTTTCTTTTTGCTATTCTATTTGAAGGAGGTTATTAAATGGCAAGAACATACAAAAGAAAGTTTACAATGCGTAGCCCAGAAGAAAAGGAAGCGATAATTCTTGAGTATTTCAACGATCATCATGCTTCTTATAGAAAAACCGCGGACAAATATGGGGTTGATAATTCGAGATTCATGAGATGGATCAAGAAATATCGAGAAAGCGGAATTGAAGGATTAAGGAGTAAGACCGGTAAAACTAAAGGTTCAGGGAAAGGCAATCCATTAAGTAGACTGCAGCGGAAGAAAAACAAAACTAGAGAAGAAGAACTTGAGCTAGAAAATCTTAAGTTAAAGATTGAGGTAGCCCGATTAAAAAAAGGGTATCAAGTGAAAGGAGTTGGTTCAAAAAAGGAATACGTTACTATCAAAGACTTGAATACGAAGTCTTAGAAGAATTATC
>JBGUGI010000068.1:0-6457 GCA_045111495.1 Bacilli bacterium
AGAGCTGCAAAAACACAGGTAATCCAAGAGCAAAACCAATAGTTTCGCATACCGCTGTGATAATCATTAAGCGTCTCACGAATCTAACGATTTCACTAAAGTTATTAAAGGCGATAGCTTGGGCGACCATTAAACGATCTTTGAATTGTAACTTTCTTCTAAAAATAGAGAATAAGAAGGTTAAAATTGTAACGATACCAAGACCACCTAATTGCACTAAAACTAAGACGATGACTTGACCTGCTCCATTAAGGGTATTAACTAAGCCATCTGGATAAGTAGTGATACCAGTCAAACTCATCGCTGAGAGTGAGGTAAAGAAAGCGTCCATATAAGTACCAACATGGCACCATTCGTTGTTAGGATTATTTCTAAAAACAAATGGCATTGATAACAAAAAGGAGCCGATTAAAACGACTGCCATGAACGAGATAATAAGCAATAAATAAGGGTTCAGTGTTTTACTCTTTTTGATCATTGTTATTTCGCTTTCTTGTCGCCGATATAATACACTTTGTGATTATAAAAGTCAAATAAAAACAAATCACTAGTGATTTGAAACCTATATTTTCTTATTTCTATAAACCAAAATAATAATTTGTGCTTGCATAATACATACGTATTTTGATAGTATATATGAGCATGTTGTCTTGCGCCATGAGAGAGCGTGAGCGCACGTGTAAAACTAGTACGTTCCGTGGAAGAGTGGCGATCACTCAGAATCACCACGGCACTGACAAATCTACAAAAGGAGGAAAGTCAAGTGAAGAAAATCGCAAAAGTTGTGAAAATGGAACTTCCTGGCGGTGAAGCAAAGCCAGGTCCAAAACTCGCTTCTGCCGGTGTCAATATGGGTAAATTCTGTACAGACTTTAACGCCAAGACAGCCGATAGAAAAGGTGAAATCGTTCCTGTTATTATCACAGCCTACGAAGACAAGTCCTGTGACTTTGTCATCAAAACCTCTCCAGTGGCAGGTTTAATCTTAAAAGCTGCTGGCATTCAAAAAGGTAGTGCTACAGGCCGTAAGACCAGAATTGCTACCATCACAAGAGCTCAACTCAGACAAATCGCTGAATACAAGCTCCCAGATCTCAACTGCGAAGACATTGAGGCAGCTATGAAGATCGTTGAAGGCAGCGCCAATAACATGGGCGTTGAAGTTGTTGACTAAGGTGAACGGAAATGTTTAGAAGCAAAAACTACAAAGCCGCCGCTGAAAAAGTTGACGCCAACAAACTCTATACCATCGAAGAAGCATGTGCTTTAGTGAAGGAAACTTCCACTGTTAAGTTCGATGCTACAATCGATGTCAGTTTCAAACTCAATGTCGATCCAAAACAAGCTGATCAACAAGTCAGAGGAACTCTCATCCTCCCACATGGTAACGGCAAAACCAAAAAGGTCTTAGCTATTACAGACAAAGTTGATGATGCATTAGCCGCTGGTGCCGATTTCGCTGGTGGTAACGAAATGCTCGAAAAGATCCAAAAAGAAAACTGGTTCGATTTCGATATCATCGTTGCAACACCAAACATGATGGGTAACATCGGTAAATTAGGTAGAGTGTTAGGTCCTAAAGGCTTAATGCCAAACCCAAAAACTGGCACAGTTTCTCCAGACATCGCTAAAGCTGTCAAAGAAATTAAAGCTGGTAAAGTCGAATATCGTATTGACAAGGAAGCCAACATGCACGTTTGCATTGCTAAGGTGTCATTCGATGCTCAAAAGATCGCTGATAACTTACATGCTCTCGTTGACGCTTTATTAAAAGCTAAACCAGCCGCAGTCAAAGGCGTATTCTTCAAGAAAGCTGTCATCCATACGACCATGGGTCCAGCCATTCAATTCACATTTGCTGGTCGTTAATTAAAACAAAGCACAATATACCTAAGACAGTAACGGACGAAGCAGTCTTAATAATGTTACCGAGGCGTATCTATAAAGCCCACCGTATATTGGAGCCTTCAAACAACAATTTTTAAAAAAGGAGGTCAAGAATATGAATCAAGCAGTCTTAGCCGCTAAAACCGAGACCGTTAAGGAAATCAGTGAAAAAGCGAAAAAGAGCCAAACCATTATCGTTTGCGAATATCGTGGTTTAACAGTTGCCCAAATTCAAGAAGTCAGACGCGCTCTCCACAAAGAAAACGCTGAAATGAACGTCTACAAGAATTCTCTTGTCGAACGTGCTGTTGACGAATTAGGTTACAACGAATTAAATGACATCTTATCCGGTCCAAACGCTATCGTTTTCTCTGAAGATGTTATCGCTGGTGCCAAGGTCATCGCCAAATATGCGAAAAGACATAAAGACATTCTTGTCGTCAAAGGCGGTATCGTCGAAGGTAAATTCGTCGACGCCCAAGGCATGCTCGAAGTTGCAAAACTTCCAGGCAAAGAAGGTCTACTTTCCATGTTCTTATCGTGCTTACAAGCACCAATCCGCTCCTTCGCTTGCGCTGTCAAGGCAGTAGCGGACAAGTAATGCCAATCTAGGAGGATTATTATCATGGCAAAATTAACAAATGAAGAAATCATTGCTGCATTAAAAGAAATGACAGTAGTGGAATTAAATGAATTAGTCAAAGCCGTCGAAGCTGAATTCGGCGTCACAGCAGCAGCCCCAGTCGGCGTCGCCGCAGCTGCCCCAGCTGAAGAAGAAGAAAACAAAGGTCCAGCAGAAGTCTCCTTAATCTTAAAGAGCGCTGGTGCTTCCAAAGTTCAAGTTATCAAAGCTGTCCAAGCCATCACAGGCTTAGGCTTAATGGATGCTAAGAAGTTAGTTGATGCTGCTCCAGCACCTGTTAAAGAACACATCTCCCCAGTCGAAGCTGAAGAACACAAGAAAGCTCTCGAAGCCGCTGGTGCAGAAGTCGAAGTTAAATAAGTTCCAAATTTCCTTTATTAAGGGGGTAGTTTCACCTCATGAGTCATTATTTCCAAGACGATCCCAATCTTGCTTCAAATATTAAAGAGATTAGTTTTGAAATTAATGGGCTCACTATGAAATTACTCACTGATAATGGTGTATTTTCCAAAAGTAATGTCGATGAGGGTAGTTATGCCTTTCTTAAGGTACTTCTACCCCTCGACTTGGGAAATCACATTCTAGACTTAGGTTGTGGCTATGGCACGATTGGCTTAACTCTTGCCAAAGCCCATGAACAAGCAAGGATCACCCTTGCTGATGTAAATCCGCGCGCGATTGCATTATGTAAGCGCAACGCAGAATTACTGAATTTAAGCCCACGAGTCACTATCCTTCAAAGTGACATCTACGAAAAGATTGAAGGACCATATGATTCAATTGTTGTGAATCCGCCCATTCGTGCTGGTAAGGCAGTGACCTACCGCATGTATGAGGAGGCAAAGCAATACTTAATTGATGGCGGCTCTTTGTATATCGTCATAAGGAAAGCACAAGGCGCGCCTAGTGCGAGTAAATATATCGAAGGAATTTTCGGTAATATCACCTTGCTAAAGCGTGACAAAGGCTATTACATCTATCGAGCTACCAAGAGCAAACAGTAAATAAAAGGAGCCATTATATGATTAGAAATATTGAGAACTTAAACAAACTCAACAATGATCGTTATGATTACAGCAAGATCAGCGGTAAGCTTCCTTTACCAAATCTCGTTGAAATTCAAACCAAATCATACGAAGAGTTTAAGGAAAAAGGATTAGACGAAGTCTTCAGAGAATCCTTCCCAATCGTTAACTACACAAATACATTATCGATTGACTACGTCTCTATCCGTTTTGGTGAACCAAAGCACACATTCTTACAATGTAAAGCTCAGGACCTCACCTATAGTGCGCCTATCTACGTCATGTTACGTTTAACTCACCATGACACAGGTGAAATCCAAGAATCTGAAGTCTACATGGGTGAATTCCCATTAATGACCAAGTCTGGTACATTCATCGTCAATGGTGCGGAACGTGTTATCGTTTCCCAATTAGTCCGTTCCCCAGGCGCATACATGTCTTTAACAAAAGATATTAAGACAGGTAAAGTTACTTACGAAGCAGACCTCATTCCTGGTCGTGGTACTTGGTTACAATTCGAAAGTGGCACAAAAGATTTATTAAGTGTCCGTATCGATAGACAAAGAAAGTTAAATGCCACAACATTCTTAAGAGCCTTAGGCTTAGAAGAAAATGCTGACATCTTAAAACTCTTTGGCGAATCTGAAGCCCTCAAAGTCACTTTAGCAAAAGATGATGATCAAAAGATCAAAACCGCTAAAGCCGCTTTAGTGGAAATCTTCAAGAAGATGAAACCAGGTGAACCAGTCACTGAAGAAGGTACTATCAATTTCTTAGTACAAAAATTCTTCGATGGCAAGCACTATGACTTAGGTAGAGCAGGCCGCTTTAAATACATCAAGAAACTCGGCGTTTATAACCGTTTAACAGGCCGTACCCTCGCGGAAAACCTCATCGATAGTGAAGGTGAAGTCCGCTTCAAGAAAGGCTACACCTTAACCGCTGCTGATGTGGATGCGTTAAGAGATGAAGACTTCTTCGAAAAGGGTGCCCACATGAAGAAACTCAAAATCAACGATAAGTTAGATGACCATGGCATCGTTAACGTTGTTAAGGTTTATAACAATGATCGTGAAAAGAAAGTTTGTAACATCGTTGGCACAGACTTAAATGGTACAGTTTCCTACGTTACAATCAGCGATATTCTCGCCTGTTTCTCCTATTTCTTAAACGTGATGGATGGATTCGGTGATACCGATGATATCGACCACTTAGGTAATAGACGTATTCGTTGTGTTGGCGAATTAATTCAAAACCAATTCCGTCTTGGCTTAGCCAAAATGGTTAAAACAGTCCAACAAAAGATGTCTATTTCTGATTTAGGCAACGTCAAACCAAAAGCCTTAATCAACCCACGTCCATTAAGTGCATCTATTAGAGAATTCTTCGCGTCTTCTCAATTATCACAATTCATGGACCAAACCAACCCTCTCGCGGAATTAACAAATAAACGTAGATTATCCGCTTTAGGTCCTGGTGGTTTAACAAGAGATAGAGCTTCTACAGAAGTCCGTGACGTTCACGTTTCTCACTATGGTCGTATTTGTCCAATTGAAACACCTGAAGGTCAAAACATTGGTTTAATTAACAACCTCGCCTCATACGCGAAAATAAATAAATATGGATTTATTGAAACACCATACAGACGCGTGGAAAAAGGCACATGCCGTGTCTTAAGTGAACCAGAAGATTCTGTTTACTTATCCGCTGATGAAGAATGGGATTATGTTATCGCTGAAGCGAACATCAACTTAGATGCTGATGGCACAATTCTCGATGAACAAGTCATCGCCCGTTATAAAGGTGAAAACGTTATGGCTAGTAGAGAAGATGTTGACTACGTTGACGTTTCTCCAAAGCAAATCGTTTCTATCGCCGCTGGTTGCATTCCATTCTTAGAAAACGACGATACAATGCGTGCCCTTATGGGTTCTAACATGCAACGTCAAGCCTTACCACTTTTAAGACCACATGCTCCATTTGTTGGTACTGGTCTTGAACACCAAATTGCCCGTGACTCCGGCTTAGCCGTGGTAGCCGTGGAAGATGGTACTGTCACTTATACCGATTCCCGCACCATTGAAGTCGTGGAAAAGGGTAATAACGAACCACGTATCTATCAATTACAAAAATTTGAAAGAAGTAACCAAGGCACATGCATTAATCAACAAAGCATTGTTAAAGTTGGTCAAAAAGTTAAAAAAGGTCAAATCATTGCTGATGGTCCAGCCATGGAAAACGGTGATCTTGCCTTAGGTCAAAACGTTACCATCGCCTTCATGACATGGAACGGCTACAACTATGAAGACGCCGTCATTATGTCTGAAAGATTAGTGAAAGATGACGTTTATACATCCATCCATATTGAAAAATATGAACTCGAATGCAGAAGCATTCCAAAATTAGGTGATGAAGAAATCACCCGCGATATTCCAAACGTCTCTGAAGCCGCTAAAGCTAACTTAGACGAAAGAGGTATTATCGTTCCAGGCGCAGAAGTGAAAGAAGGCGACATCTTAGTCGGTAAAGTCACTCCTCGTGGCCAAAGCGAACCAACCCCAGAAGGCAAATTATTAATGGCCATCTTTGGTGAAAAGACCAATGAAGGTAAAGATGCCTCCTTACGTGTCCCACACGGTGGTGCTGGTATCGTCTTAGACGTGAAGATTTTCAAACGTGAAGGCAAATCCAAAGACGTTGAACTCCCACCAGGAGTTAACGAAGTCGTCCGTGTCTATATCGTCCAAAAGAGAAAAATCTCCGAAGGTGATAAGATGTCTGGTCGTCACGGTAACAAGGGTGTTATTTCCCGTATCTTACCAGAATGCGATATGCCATTCCTTCCAGATGGTACACCAGTTGACATCATGCTCAACCCATTAGGCGTTCCATCTCGTATGAA
>JBGUGI010000069.1:0-5607 GCA_045111495.1 Bacilli bacterium
CCTTAGGTTTCGTCTTATGTTCGACAATCGTCCACTATTTTAGAAAATTTAAATTCGTAAGGAACGCCAATGATGAAGTCAAAAGATAGTCTCATATTAGCGGTCAATGGAACATTGATGCGTGGATTAGAATTAGAAAATAATCTAAAAGTGGTCAACGCTATTTTCATCAAAGAAAGCCAAACTGAAAAAGCTTATCGTTTGTTTTCTATCGATGATAAATATCCTGCGATGGTAAAAGATGAACAAGGTTCGGCGATTGATGTGGAACTATATGAGATAAGTGAACAAGGTATGCAAGAAGTTCTTTCTAAAGAGCCAGAAGGTTTAACCATCAAAGAAATCACCTTAATTGATGGAAGTAAAGTGCAAGGTGTCGTGGGTTTACCTTTCATCATTGAAAATAGAAAAGAAATCACTAAATATGGTGGTTGGAGAAACTATCTCGCTCATAAAGAGAAATAATAACTATGAAAATTTGGGCCATTATCCGTAAAGCAATATATTTAGCAATCATGATTGGTATCTTGATTACTTTAGCAGTGCTTAAAAAGAATGTTGATATCGCTGAAGGGATGACAAGAGTGGCAATGAGAGGCTATGGGAAGGCTGCTAGCACTGTTTCTTCCTTTGTTCCTTTCTTATCGTTAACGGAAGTCGTGGTTTTAGGTATCGCTATCGCGTGTTTAGTTTTATTAATCTTAGCCATCATTGATCTATTTAAAATCCGTTGGTTTAAAGCCATTAATAAAGTATTAGCGATACCATGTATCATTTTAACTATCGTCGCTTTATATAACTTTTCTTGTGAAGCCGCTTATAACCGTAAGGATATGCCTTTACCGTATTATGAAACTGAAGTGGCAAGAGATGATTTCTCTAAAATCTACAACTACTTCGCTGATGATTTAAACTACTGCGTTGATCATATAGAATTTGAGGAAAACGGCGATATCAAAGGTATGAAACTTGCGGATATTACTAAAGACTTACAAGAAGCTTATAAGATTATCGAAGGTAATGATTATTACCATAGTCATTTTGGTTCTGTTAAACCAATGGCTTCTTCTTTTATTTACCGTGAATTACAAATTACCGGTGTGACTTTCTCCCCATTCGCGGAGGCTAATATCAATGTCATGAACACCAATGTGAACATTCCTTTTACCACCGCACACGAATTAGCCCACACCAAAGGTGTCATGCGTGAAAATGATGCTAACCAACTAGCGTTCTATGTCTGTCTTAATAGTGATAAACCATATCTTAGATATTCCGCTTATGTTTCATATTTCTATCAAATGAGAAGTATGTGCAGTTCATCTTATTTAACTGAAGAACAATTAAGTCACGTTAATCCGATTAGTGAACAATATCATCAATACGCTAAAACAGTTAACTATGTTAATGAGTTTTGGAAGAAACACGATTTACTTGGTGATATTGGTGAATGGTTTAATAACTTATATATCAAATCTAGTGGTGTACCAGAAGGCACTGGTTCTTATCATGGTGGTACTGAATTTGAATTTGATCCCGCTACTAATAAGTTTTATCCATCCGAATATCAAAAATTATTTTTTGAAAAGTATTACCGTTTGAATTCATAAAAATGCATATCATTAGATAAATAAATAATTTGTTTATAAAATAAAACCATGAAAAAAGAAACATTAATTATTAAAGGCGGAGATTATACTGGTGAAAGAGCATTGTTCATGACTCATAACGCGGTCATTGAAGATGCCTTATTTCATGATGGAGAATCACCATTAAAAGAAAGTAGTGACTTAAAACTAAATAACGTCACTTTCCAATGGAAATATCCTCTGTGGTATGGAAATAACATTGAAGTCAATAATTCTAAGATATTAGAAACTGCGAGAAGCGGCATTTGGTATACCACACATCTAACAATGAATAACTGCGTTATTGATGGGCCAAAATACTTTAGACGAGCGGGTTTTATCACCCTTAATAACTGTGAACTAAATCATGGAGAAGAAACATTTTGGGGCGCTCATGATGTAAAACTTAATAACGTTACTGTTAAAGGTAACTATTTCTTGATGAATGTCACTAATGCAGAAATCGACAACATGAAAGTGGATGGCGATTATCTATTAGATGGTGCGAAAAACGTCACTATTAAAAACTGTATCCTCAATAGTAAAGATTCGTTCTGGAATACAGAAAACGTCACCGTGATTAACTGCAAAATAGTGGGTGAATATCTCGCTTGGAACTCTAAGAATATTACTTTTATTGATTGTGAAATCTCATCCTTACAAGGCTTATGTTATATCCAAGGCTTAAAGATGATTAACTGTAAGTTATTAGACACAAATCTCTGTTTCGAATATTGTGAAGATATCGACGCTGATATCATTGATGAAATTGATTCTGTGAAAAACCCAACTAGTGGTGTCATTAGATGTCCTGGTGTGAAAGAACTTATCATAGATAAGAATACCCGTGATTTAAATAAAGCTTTTAAGCTAGAAATTAAGAAATAGTATGAAATATAATTTTGATCAATTAAGTGAAAGAAGACATACCCATTCTGAAAAGTGGAATGTTAAAGAAAACGAATTACCAATGTGGGTCGCTGATATGGATTTTGTGGTCATGCCTGAAATCCAAGAAGCCATAATTGCCGCCACAAAAGATGCAAGCTTTGGTTATTCTTTCTGCACTGATGAATTCTTTAAAGCGTATCAATACTGGTGGAAGACTCGTCACGATATCGATATTGATTATAGAAATATGGTCTTTGTCTCAGGCGTGGTGTCCGCTTTAGATTCCTTAGTGAGAACATTAACTAACGAGAATGAAAACGTCATGATTCTTTCTCCTGTTTATAACAACTTTTTTACCGTTGTTACGAGTAACAAGAGAAACTTAATCATCTCTGATTTAATTTATCAAAATGATGATTTTTATATCGACTATGAAGATGTCGAAGAGAAAGTTAAGAAGAATAACGTTAAGTTATTTATCTTCTGCAATCCTCATAATCCAATCGGTAAGATTTGGAAAAAAGAAGAGATACAAAAACTATATGACATCCTTCATAAATATGATGTCCAAATGATTTCTGATGAAATTCACTGCGATATCGTTGAACCAGGATGCAGGTATGTTCCCGCTTTATCAATTGCCCAAGATATCATCGTTTGCATCGCTCCTAGCAAGGTCTTTAACCTTGCGGGTTTACATTCCGCGGTAACAGTGGTCAACGATAAAGAAAAAAGAGAAAGAGTGCAAAAAGCTTTTTATCACGATGATATTGGTGAACCTAACTATTTCTGTGTCCCCGCGACAATTGCGGCGTACACTAAAGGGGCGACATATGTCGATGAGTTAAACGAATATCTCTATCAAAATAAGAAATATATCAAAGAGTTCTTAAAAGAAAACTTACCAAATGTTAAATTAGTTTCTGGTCAAGCAACATATTTGTTATGGCTCGATATCTCTAAATACGGCATTCCTAGTGATGTCTTTGTTAAAGAGTTAAGAGCAGAGACAGGTTTATATATTAACGATGGTCTCCATTATGGCCCTAATGGAGGTAACTTCGTGAGAATTAATTTTGCTACAAGCATTGATAATGTCAAAGACGGAATGAACCGTCTATATAACTTTTTGAAAGGAAGATAATATGCGTAAAGACTTTGGATCTCAAACATGGCTATTCCCAATGCCAGTCCTCATTATCGGTACTTATAATGAAAACAATGAACCAGACGCAATGAACGCTGCTTGGGGTGGTACCTACGACACTAATCAAATCATTATTTGTTTATCATCACATCAAACCACAGATAACATTAGAAACAAGAAAGCTTTCACCGTGGCCTTTGCCACAAAAGAAACAGTGACCGCTAGTGATTATGTTGGTATCGTTTCTTTCAAGAAAGAAAAAGATAAGATTAAGAAAAGTGGTCTTAAATATGAGCGTGCCCCACACATTGATGCGCCTTTATTCACCGATTATCCATTAACTCTTGAATGTGAATTAGTGGAAATCATTAATGAAGGTGAAGGTGGTGGAAACATCATTGGCAAAATCGTTAATGTGAGCGTTGATGAAAGTATCGTCGAAAACGGTCAAGTTAACCCAGATAAAGCCCATTTCTTAGTCTTTGATCCCGTCAAAGCGGAATATAAAGAAATCGGTGAAACAGTCGCCAACGCCTTTAGAGAAGGCATGAAGCTTAGATAAGAGAAAAGGACCCGTAGGGTCCTATTTTCTTTCCATTACCATCTCTTTAGCGTACTCTAATTGTTTGTCAGTCACTTTACCAGAAGAGATTAGTGAGGCAACTTCATAAATCTTTTCATCTAAAGATAATTCTTTAATCGTGGTGTATGTTCTATTGTTACTAACTTTCTTAGCGATTCTAATATGATGGTCACTTAAGCTCGCTACTTGAGGTAAGTGAGTAATGGTAATAACTTGATGTGAGAATGAAAGCTCTTTAATCTTCTTAGCCACCTTGCTAGCGACATCTCCACTGATACCAGTATCAATTTCATCAAAGATAATTGTGTTAATCTTTTGGGCTTTTACATAGAGAAGTTTAATCGCTAACATGATACGGGATAATTCACCACCAGAAACAACTTTGGCTAATGGTTTGAGGCCTTCACCAATATTTGTTTCGATATAGAACTCAATCGTATCGATACCGCTATCAGTAAAAATACTGATATCTAATTCATCACTCTTTTCTTTGCTATTAACCGCGACATTGAATCGACAGTTTAAACCAAGCTCAGAAAGAGTCTTCTCTAAATCTTTAGTAATGTTTAAACCGATATCTTCTCTTACCTTATGGAGGTCCATAGCCGCGACATAGGTTTCTTCATAAATAGTGGACAACTTTTCTTTTTCTTCTTTTAGAAGAATAGAATAGTCTTCTTTATACTTAAGAAGTTCGTTAAGTTCGTCTTGATACTTAATCAATTCATTAAAATCTTTATTATGTTTTTTCTTTAAATTATTAATCGCGTGTGAGCGTTCAATCAAAGCGTCCAAATGCTCTGGATCATAATTAAGATAACTAGCTTTCTTTTTAATATCTTCGAACATGTCTTCAAGTTCATAGTAAGCGTTATCTAATCTTGATAAGTATTCTTGATACTCATTTTGGTATTCAGATAGCTTATTAATGTTTTCTTTAATTTGATAGATATTACTTAAAGCCTCTCCATCCATTAATTCTTTAGATTCCATTAATAAGGAATAAATCTTGTCATAGTTTTCAAGTAAGGTAATCTCAGAAGCGATCTCTTCCTCCTCACCTTCCTTAAGATTAAGCGCTTTGATTTCGTTATAAGCATATTCGTATGCCTCTTGGTTTTTATTAAACTCATCAATGCGTTTAATTAAACTATGGTACGTCTCGCTTTGTTTTTTCAAAAGTGCATAACGTGTCAAATATTTTTCGAGATATTGATTCACTAATCGTGCGTTAAAACCATCGACCATAGCGAGATAATTCTCGTTATTAAATAGCTTTACCATATCGAATTGCTGATGAATATCGGCAATTAGTGACATGATATTCTTTAAATCCGCTAAAGTAACAGTGATGTCAT
>JBGUGI010000070.1:0-2224 GCA_045111495.1 Bacilli bacterium
ACAATGTGTGTATTTGCTGTTTCCACAGCGTTTAATATATTAACAAAACGCACTTATACTCGCAAGAAAAATATAAAATATTATTTCTTTTTAACTCTTGGATGAGCGAGCATATACGTTTCTTTCATCGCTTCTTCTGTGACGTGAGTGTAGACCTGCGTAGCATTAATGCTCTCGTGTCCGAGTAGTTCTTGGATAACACGAAGGTCCGCTCCGTTTTCTAATAGGTGTGTGGCAAAACTATGTCTAAGGATGTGTGGGTGTAAACCTACATATAAACCAATTTTCTCTTCAATTGCATCCAAAATGTATTCGAGGCCACGAGTTGTTAGTTGACCACCATTAGCGTTGAAGAACAAAGGTGATAATAAGTCATCACTTTTCTTATCCTCGGGTTTTCTTTTTTCTAACTCGATATGTTTTTGTACGAGTATTGGTCTTTCTTTATCGATATATTTCTTGAGCACTTTTTGGCAATCAATGGAGAACGGAACGATTCTTTCTTTGTTGCCTTTTCCTAGTACACGGATTGCTCTTTCTCTTAAATAAACGGATTGAATTGGCAAGTTAACTAACTCATGTGCACGTATGCCTGAGTAGTAGAGCAAATAGAGAATTGCTTGATCTCTTAATGCTAGTTCATCTGTTCTTTCTGCGTTCCTTTTGAAAAGCTCTTCGATTTGGTCTTTATAAAGAGCATGAGGATATTTAGTTTCCACTTTTGGAGCAGAAATAAAAACAAATGGGTTGTCTTTTATATAACCTACATTAACCATGTACTTATAAAAGTGTTTTAAAGAAGACAAGCGCCTCTTACAACTTCTTTTGCTAATGCCTTGATTTAATTCTTCAGTCAAAAAGTTGCGAATACAAATCACATCAACATCATCAATCATGACACCTTCGTGATAAATAAAGTCGCAAAATTTATCGATATCTTCCTGATAGCTTTTAACAGTGCGAGGAGAATAATTTCTCACCACTAGAAGATGATCCAAGAATTCTTGTTCTGGTTTATTCATACATTAATAATAGCAAAGAAAAGAAAAAAACGGATTTTTAATTCCGTTTCTTTTTAATTATTTTTTCCATGTGATTGCACTTTGGATAATTGATACAGCCAAGGAAGTAACCAAATCTTCCTTTTTTCTTAACCAAGTAGCCATCGCAATCTGGGCAATCTTTAATGCGTTTTTCTTCTTCCACGACTGGTGAAGAATTTGTGGACGCTACTTTTCTTGTGTAGCGGCACTTTGGGAAGTTGCTACATGTGATGAAGGAATTGCCATTTTTATTTCTGAGCAATAGCTCACCACCACATTCAGGACACTTTTCACCAATTGGTTGTGGCGCTGGTGCATCACTTTCTTGTTTTTGCACGTATTTGCATTCTGGGAAGTTGGAGCAGCCAACGAATTGACCATTTTTGCCTTCCTTGATGACTAGTGGCGCACCACACATTGGGCAGTTTTCACCAGTTTGGACGAAACTTTCTTTATACATGACTTTACTTACTCTTTCGAATTGTTCAATGAATGGGTAATAGAAGTCATTTAAAATCTTGCTTCTGGATTGGTTACCTTCTTCAATGTTGTCCAATTTCTTTTCCATTGTCGCTGTATATTTTGTATCGACAAATTCAGGGAAATATTTATTTAAGACAACGGAAGTTAAGTTACCTTGTTTGGTGGTAATTAAGATACCATTTTCGTTATCAACATATTTTCTTTTTCTAATCGTATCGATTGTGGAAGCATAGGTTGATGGACGGCCAATACCGACTTCTTCCATAAGTCTAACGATTTTCGCTTCAGAGTAATGGGCTGGAGGTTGAGTGAATTTTTGTTCAGTTTCCTTAAGCACTACTTCAAATTGTTCATCGTCAGCAAAGTCTGGGAAGGAATCAAAGTGATTTTCTTCTTTTTCAGCATCTTTATAGATCGCTTCGTAACCTTTGAAAAGTGTACGAGTTAAATCTAATTTGAATGTTAATCCATCACCTTCAAGATAGACAGTCATTTGTTCATCTTTTTTGGACTGCATCATAGATGCAATTGTGCGGTTATAGATTAATTTATAAAGGTTATATTGATCGTTTGTTAAGAATTTTTTAACAGATTCTGGAGTACGGTGATTGCTTGTTGGTCGAATTGCTTCGTGAGCATCTTGCATCATACTCACTTGTCTAATTTTTCTGGTGTGGCCTAAGTACTCTTTACCAAAT
>JBGUGI010000071.1:0-4179 GCA_045111495.1 Bacilli bacterium
TCTTACATCCCAGCCCCAGCCCGTGAGAAAGATAAACCATTCTTACTCGCTATCGAAGATGTTATGACCATTTCTGGTCGTGGTACCGTCGTTACAGGCCGTGTCGAAAGAGGTACAGCTAAATTAGGTGATGCCGTCGAAATCGTCGGTATCAAACCAACACAAAACTCTGTTATTACAGGTCTTGAATCCTTCCGTAAGATTCTTGATTACGCCGAAGCCGGTGACAACGTTGGTGTCTTATTAAGAGGTATCAACCGTGACCAAGTCGAACGTGGTCAAGTCCTTGCTAAACCAGGTACAGTTACCCCACACAGCAAGTTCAAAGGTCAAGTCTACGTTTTAACAAAAGAAGAAGGTGGCCGTCACACAGCTTTCTTAAGCAACTACCGTCCACAATTCTACTTCCGTACAACCGACGTCACAGGTGTTATCACACTTCCTGCTGGTGTCGACATGGTTATGCCTGGTGATAACGTCGAATTAACAGTCGAACTCATTCACCCAATCGCCATGGAAAAAGGTACCAAATTCTCCATCCGTGAAGGTGGCAGAACCGTTGGTGCTGGTACAGTCGCTGAAATTCTCAAGTAATTTCACTAAAACTAAACAACAAAACCCATCCCTTAAAAGATGGGTTTTTTGTTATTTTATTAAATGTGCTATATTAATAGCATGTTAGACAAAAATATTAAGCCTATCGATCAATATCAATCGCCTTCAATGCTCGCTCGTATTGGTGCGGCTGTTCTAGATTTAGCGATGTATATCGTTCTTTCGTTTTTAATCTTAACAGTGGGGGGATTATTCATCGGTAAAGAAGGGACATCTTTTACTAACGCAAACAATCTTATTAGTGAACAAATTAAATATTCCAAACTCGCTAGAGAAGATGAGAAAAATGGCTTTGTCGCTTTTAGTGGTAATGAACTATTAGAATTAGACGCTAATGAGGACTCTTTAGTAATAACTAATGTCGCTTATTTCTACTGCGCTTATTTAACCGGTATAAACGTTGAAAACGGTTTACAGGCATCAATAGATGTTAATGAACAAATTAAAGCGGATAACGGCTATTATCTAGCAAAAGACTACTATACAGTTGAGTATTTCAACCAAAAGATTCTTAATCTTCCTAAAAAAGATGAAATTAGCCATAGTACCTACTTTGAATATCGTCAAAATGAGGGAGAAAACGATTACAGTAAAATTGGCACTATAAAAAGAGAATTTATCGAAGAAATCAATACCGATAACGGTAAAGTCAAACGCCTGAAAAACGATAATGAATTATCAAAGGCTATAAATGATATTTATAACACGGCGATTAAAGTGTTTTATAATCAAAAATCACTAAAAAAGGCAGACAATACTATTAAAACCACAAATACAGTTTTAATGCTTATTTCTACCATCCCTCCATTTGCCATTATTTATTTACTTTTCCCACTTATTTCACCATTTGGACAAACGTTATCTAAACGTTTATTATCCATCGGCGTCACTGATGATAAGGGCTATCTAGTTAAAAAATGGAGAATAGCTTTAAGAGCTTTACCAATCTTTGCGGTTACCATCTATATTTGTTTGGTTAATAGTCTTTACTATCAGCTATTAGTGGCCCTTCTTTTATTGCTTATTTCGATGGGCATATTAGTCTTCACTCCAAGAAGACGTGCTTTGCACGATTTAATGGCGGGTACGACCGTTATTAAGCTAGAGAAAAACACAATTATCTATGAAGATGAGGCCCATTATGAAAAGGCTTTAGAAATCATGAAAGAAAGAGATGAACAACATGTCCAAGGTTAAAAACATTGTTCCCGCTCCATTATTTCAACGCACCTTTGCTGCAGTTATCGACTTAGTATTAGTCATTTTAATTGGTGCTGGTGTCTTTTTAGGCTTCTCAAATCTTGCGAGTAACTTTAGTGCGGTTAAAGCATATATCAATGACTATAATAATGAGATCGTTACTTCTGGTCTAATGCAATTAGAAAAGAACGAATTAAAGCCATATGAATATGTTGATTATGAACATTATCAAGAGATGTTTTATAACTTCTATAACGTCTATTATTCAAAGCAAACTAAAAGCGAAATTAAATATGATGTGTATTGGTTTAATGTCTTTATCTATGGTCAAAAAGATGAATTAAACAAGTACACAGAAAAAGAACTAAATAGTCGTCCCGCTTTAATGAAAGTAGTGGGTCCTTCCTTATTTACCTACGCTAAAGAAGGGGAAGAGACTAAGTACGATCAATTCGCCCTTCCTCGTGCTAGTGAGAATGGTACAAAAGCGTTATCTGACTATGATAAGACTGAATTAAGACAGTATTTTTATATCAGCGATACGGAAGCAAAAGATAATGAAAAGGCCTCAACCTATCGTTATGTGTATTATTACGCTCTCGCGGACATCACGTCCTTATCTAAACTACAAAATGATTACAATAAATACGCGCTATATGGCGTGACGCTCCCGCTTGTTGTAGCGATTATCTTTACCTTTATGATTTTCTATTTTGTCATTCCATTATTTTTCAAAAATGGTGAAACAATTGGCAAGAAAGTCATGCACATATGTTTAGTTAATAAATTAGGTTATCAATATAAGAGAATACAGTTACTCCCACGAGTCTTATTCCCAACATTATTAACGATTATAATCGTTTTCTTTGCGGGTTTTTCCATTTGGGCCTTCGCTGGCGTGTCCGCTGTGATCTTAATTTCATTTCTCTTTGTTATCTTCACAAAGGATAATAAAGCCATCCATGATTTATTCGCTGGAACACTTGTTATAGACGCAAAACAATCCACTTGGTTTAAAGACATAAATGAAGAAGAAAATGCGGAAAAAGATGTCGCTGATTATGTCGAACAAGTGAGGGCAAATAACGACGCTTTAACCGATAAGAATATTATCTATACTAACCCACATTTTAAAGACAAAAAATAATGGCAAATTTTGGGCTATATATAGTATTTAAATAAATACTTTATTCGTCCATTTTTCTTGTGCTAATATAAAGGCGTGAACTTCTAGCATATAATTAGGAGGAATTTATATGGAAGTAAGAATCGAACATCTTACTAAAACTTTTATTGGTAAGAAAGGTTCTCAAACTACCGCGGTTAACGACATGTCTTTTGTCGTGCCTGATGGTAAACTTGTCGGCCTTCTTGGTCCATCCGGTTGTGGTAAATCAACAACTCTTTACATGATTGCGGGTCTCCACAAACCAACCGGTGGTAAAATCTGGTTCGGTGATGAAGATGTCACCGCTGTTCCACCAGAAAATAGAGGTATTGGTTTAGTTTTCCAAAACTATGCCTTATATCCACATTTCTCAGTGAAACAAAATATCACATTCCCATTGGACAACGTCCGTTTCCCTGGACCACTTGATGCCCACAAGACGAGAATTAATGAAGCAAAATCTGCTTTAAACAAAGCTATTAGAGCAAAACAAAAAGCTGAAGATCCTGAAAAGGCTCAAGAAGCAGTGGATGCAGCACAAAAGGAACTTGAAGAAGCGCAAAAGGCTTATGCTGAAGCCGCAAAAGCGCTCGAAGAATTAAAAGCTGCTGATCCAGAAAAATACAAAGAAGTAACTAAAACTCGTTTGAATAAGCAAGAAAAAGACGCTATCGCTCATAAGATGGCGCGCTTAGTTGACATCGAACCATATTTGGAAAGAAAACCACGTGAATTATCCGGTGGTCAACAACAACGTGTTGCTATCGCGCGTGCCCTTGCCAAAACACCACGTGTCTTGTTATTAGACGAACCATTATCTAACTTAGACGCTCGTTTAAGATTACAAACCCGTGAAGAAATTAGAAGAATTCAAAAAGAAACTGGCATTACCACAATCTTCGTTACACACGACCAAGAAGAAGCAATGTCCATTTCTGATGTTATCGTCGTTATGAACTTTGGTGTCATTCAACAAATCGATGCCCCACAAACAGTTTATGATGAACCAGTTAACTTATTCGTCGCTAAATTCTTAGGTTCACCTGCCATTAACGTCTTTGATGGCGAAATCAAAGGTGGCAAACTTTACATCGATGGTAAGGTCTTCGATACAGGTAAAGAGTATGAAGGCGAATACCATGGCAAAGTGAAGAAAGAAAAGGTTGTCGTTAAAGGCACAGATTTAACTCCTGAAG
>JBGUGI010000072.1:0-2477 GCA_045111495.1 Bacilli bacterium
TGATAGCTGGCGCAGTAATGTTTTCGCGATTTATTTCAGATAAATCAGATAAATCCGCTTCCCTTTATTTCATCGAATTCACGTTAAACTATATCACCCCTTCATGGTTTTCGTCGAACTCACGTTAAATTAGCAATAAATTTTATCAGTAAATTGATTTACTGGTTTAATTTTCTTATAATTTACTTTCTAAAAACATTCCAGGACGTAAGCCCTGTTTCTTATTGGTTTAAGATTGGTAAGATTGGGACTCCGCGCAGCGCCTGAGCCTTGCGAAGAATTGTTGTCAGTTAAAAACAACTTGCTGTTTGCCATATAAGCATTTCGTCGAGTTCATGTTATTAATTTTAGGTAATTATATACTTGTTGTCACAAATGCTTTCATTACTAAACATTTTTGTGACAATATACTTTTATTACAAATCATTAAAGAATGCTCATATTGAGTGTTCTTTAATTGTTCTTTGGAAACAATTTATCAAGAATGCTGAGTTGTCTTGCTGCCTTATAAGCACCTATTGCTTTAGTTTCAAGTCCTTTTCTTGTCTTAATGTTATTGTCTTTCACAAATTGCCTTATAGATTCTTCAGTCCATTTTTTATTATGTGCTACTCTTTCACCAAACAAATCATTCAAGATGCCTAATTTCTATGCAGCATTATAAGCACCTCTTACTTTAGTTAGAAGTTCTTTTCTTGTCTTAATGTTATTGTCTTCCACAAATTGTCTAATAGATTCTTCTGTCCAATAATTTTTTTCTTTACGTTTACTTTCTCCAAACAAATCATCCAATATACCTAATTTATTTGCTACCTAATAAGCACCGCTTGCTTTAGTTTCAAGTTCTTTTCTTGTCTTAATGTTATTGTCTTTTACAAATTGTATTATAGATTCTTCTGTCCATTTATTTGTATTCTCACCGAACAAATCATTCAATATACCTAATTTATTTGCTACCTAATAAGCACCGCTTGCTTTAGTTTGAAGTTCTTTTCTTGTCTTTATATCATTATCATTAATATACTTTTTAATAGTCTTTTTTGTCCATTTTCTTGGACTACCACCCAAACTACCTAATGCTTTTTCAGTATTAATCATAGTCCATCCTTCATCTCTATACTTATACCAATATTCTTCTTCTTTCTCTCCTGCTTCCTTAGCAGTTAAATTATTTTCTAATATTTTTGGTTGGGGTACTGGTATATCATGATTAATACACCATAAACCTAATGAATCATATCCTTTAGATGTCGGAAAACGATGTTGCCAATCTCTTCTTTTTATATCATTAGTTAAACCAACATATGCAGCTTTATTCTCTATGTCTTCATATACATATACTATATAATTATGATTAGAAATCAATACATATCCTTTTTGTTTCGGCATATGTTTAACTATGTCATCTAACCAACCATGAATAACAGCAGCAATATATGCTCTTGGATATTGTCTTCTGAAATCTGATCGATATTTGCATTTTGCAGCAAGTTCAGCACAATTCTCTTTTGTCCACTTTAATTCTTTTTCACCGAACAAATCATCTAATATACCTAATTGTTTTGCTACATTATAAGCACCTCTTGCTTTAGCTGCAAGTTCCTTTCTTGTCTTAATATCATTATCCTTCACAAATTGTCTAATAGATTCTTCAGTCCACTTTAATTCTTTTTCACCGAACAAATCATTCAATATACCTAATTGTCTTGCTACATAATAAGCACCGTGTGCTTTAGTAGCAAGGTCACTTCTTGTCTTAATGTTATTGTTTTTCACAAATTGTCTTATAGATTCTTCAGTCCATTTAGTAATAGGTTTACTCTATATTTTTTCTCCAAACAAATCATTCAATATGCCTATTCGTCTTGCTGCCTTATAAGCATTTCCGTTTTTAGTCCATAATTCGCTTCTACTCTTAATATCATTATCTTCAACAAATTTCCTGACACTCTCCTCATCCCACTTCTATCTTTCATTCAGACTCTTCAAGTATCCTCTGACATTACAACCCGTCTCGTACAGGAAGCCTGACAACAAGTCATTATAATAGTCCACTGATTCATTCAGAGACTAACAATCCAATTGCTCCACAAGTGACTTCACATTGTGTGCTATGATGAAGATAATATCTTCGTACAGTTTTCTATTTCCTAAGTATATCATATATCTATTTATCTAAAAATCAAGCAGAGACAACTGTTTTATAGTCACATCGAGATAACGATTTTGAGAACACATCTTTGAATCTATCAGACTCACTTATCAGGCGAGTGTTCCAGCGATAAACTTCTTCATCAATATAACGTTGTATATGCTTCTTGGATACGAAGTGATATGTGCCGAAAACCATCTTCTTGAAGTGACTCCAGAAACCTTCAATCGTATTAGTATAAATGTCATCTATAACAAACTCGTTGTCATTATGATGAACTACACCATGAGCAAAGTTCTCTTTGCTCAGTCTGTTGTAAGAACTT
>JBGUGI010000073.1:0-2033 GCA_045111495.1 Bacilli bacterium
TATCTTATCTTCCTATCTTATTTATACATTCCCGAATAAGCCTGCATATACAAGAGAACAAGTTCTCGTTATCTTTGGTTATTTAGCAAAAGACTTATTAAAAGTCAGGGGCAATAACCTTGAAGAAATGTGCGATGAGTATGGTTTAGACATTGAAGAAACTAGACTAGAAGTTAATAAAATTAAAGCCCATCTCGACGATTTCTAAAAACCAACTCTTCTTATAAAGAAAAATACAAGCGCTTTTGCTTGTCTTTTATTTTACACACGTGATATATTTATACACGCACAACTTGAAAGGATAAAATTACATATCATGGAAAGAAAAGTTAAAAAATTAGAACACTGCCACACAGAAGTAACTGTTAACGTCGATAAAGACTTGTGGAAAAAAGCCCAAAACAAGGCTTTCAAGAAAATCGCCGCTAACATCACAGTTCCAGGCTTCCGTAAAGGTAAAGCTCCAGAAAACATGTTAAAAGGCCGTGTTGATCAAATGAAGGTCTTCAATGAAGCTATTAATGAAGTCTTACAACCAGTTTATGAAGACGTCTTAAAAGGCGAAAACCTTCAACCAATGGCTAGACCAGCCTTTGATGTCACAAAATTAAGCGAAGACGAATTAGAAGTTAAAGTCACAGTTGTGACTCGTCCAGAAGTTAAACTTGGTAAATATACCGGTTACGAATTAGGCAAAGAAACCGCTGAAGTTAAAGACGAAGAAATCGATGCCGCAATTGAACAATTAAGAAAACAAAACGCCACAATCGCACCAAAAGAAGGCCAAGCTGAAAAGGGTGACACAGTTGTCATGGACTTTGAAGGCTTTGTCGATGGTGTGCCATTCGATGGCGGTAAAGCTGAAAACCACGAGTTAGAATTAGGTAGTGGTCAATTCATTCCAGGCTTTGAAGATCAATTAGTCGGTGCCTCTGCTGGTATCGAAGTGGAAGTCAAAGTCAAATTCCCAGAAAACTATGGTCCAGATGAAATCTCTGGTAAAGATGCTGTCTTCCACTGGAAGATTCACGAAGTGAAACAAAGAGTCTTACCAGAATTAGATGAAGAATTCATCAAAGACTTAAACATCCCTGAAGTCGCTAACGTTGAACAATTAAGAGCTAATCGTAAAGATGCTCTCTTAAAGAGCAAAGAAAACGCTGCTAGACAAAATTATCTCAATAAGTTAGTGGATGAAATTAAGAAAGTTTCTACATTCGATGTTCCAGAAGAAATTCTTGCGGAAGAAACCGAAAATCGTAAGAAACAATTCGAACAAAGATTACAACAAAATGGTATCGATCTTGAACAATACAAGGTCTTAACCAAGACAACTGATGAAGCTTTAAATAAACAATTATCCGAAGAAGCTAGAGTCGGTTTAGAATCCTTCCTCGTTATGGAAACAGTCGGCGAACAAGAAAAGATTCAACTCTCCAATGAAGAAGTTGACGCTGAACTCGCCAAAATGGGTGAAGCCTACAAGATGACTGCTGAACAAGTGAAACAAGCTTTAGGTCAACAATTACCTAACTTCAAACACAATATGTTCATGCAAAAAGTCGAACAATTCTTATTTGAAAACAACAAATAATTTAATTTATTAAATTAAAAAAGGAGGTCATGTTTATATGAGTGATAAACCACAAACATTAACCTTGCCATTATTACCAACACGCAGTTTCGTGCTCTTCCCAAGCACAATTCAACCAATTGAAGCGGGAAGAACATTCTCTATTAACGCGATTCATGCTGCCCACTTACAAGCAGACTCATTGCTTTTTGTGGCGTGCCAAAGAAATCCTAATGATGAAATCATTGATTTCGATAATATCTACCATGTCGGTTCTTTATGTCGCATTGTTTCCATAGTGGAAAAAGGCGACTTGGTCCGCGTGAGAGTGGATGTTGTGGAAAGAGTCGTTTTAGACGAACTAACATTCGATCAAGTGTATGGTTACTATGTTTCTAAAGCGACAATTGATAACGTTCCAAAGTTTGATGACGTAACAAACGAATCCATTATTCGTGCG
>JBGUGI010000074.1:0-5892 GCA_045111495.1 Bacilli bacterium
TCGGTGGTGCGCAAATTGAATTTAGAGGCGAAACATTAAATCTTTCACAATTAGGTAAGTACTTACAAGATAGTGATAGAGAAACAAGAAGAGAAGCCGCTAAAGCCATGGATAAATGGTTAGGCGAACACGAACAACGTATCGGTGAAATATATGGTGAATTAGTCCTTTTAAGAGACGCTATGGCTAAGAAACTTGGCTATAAGTCATTCACTGAACTCGGCTACTATATGTTAGGTAGAACCGACTATAACGCTGATATGGTGAAGGTTTACCGTGAACAAATCGCTAAAGAAGTCGTTCCAGTTTGTAACAAGCTCTACAAAGAACAAATGAAGCGCCTTGGAATTAAAAATCCACAATACTTTGACTATAACTTAATGTTCAAGAGTGGTAATCCAAAACCAGCGGGTGATCGTGAATACTTAGTTAAACAAGCACAAAAGATGTACGCTGATTTAGGCCCAGAAAGTAAAGAGTTCTTTGACTTCATGGTTAAATATGAACTCATGGATTTAGATGCTAGAAAAGGTAAAGCCCCAGGTGGCTATTGCACCTATTTCCCAGATTATAAATCTCCATTCATCTTCTCTAACTTCAACGGCACACAAGGTGACGTTAATGTCTTATGCCATGAAGGTGGTCACGCTTTCCAAGCCTACTTAAGTAGTCCAATCAAAGTTCCTGAACTGATGAATCCTACTTTAGAAAGCTGCGAAATCCACTCCATGAGTATGGAATTCTTTGCCTGGCCATATATGGATGGTTTCTTCGGTAAAGATGCTGAAAAATATAGATTCGCCCACCTCGCTGATTCTATTGAATTCTTACCATATGGTATTACCATTGATGAATTCCAACACTGGGTTTATGAACATCCAACCGCAACACACGAAGAAAGATGTGCGGCTTATAAGGAAATCGAATCCCGTTATACTCCACATAAGAAGTATGACGATTGCCCAACCTTAGCCAAAGGTACATGGTGGATGAGACAAAGCCATATCTTTGGTTCCCCATTCTATTACATCGATTATACTTTAGCCCAAGTCGTGGCTTTCCAATTCGCTGTTGAGAATATGAAGAACCATGAAAAGACATGGAAGAAATATATCAAACTCTGCAAAATGGGTGGTAAATATCCATTCTTAGAACTCTTAGAAAGGAATCACTTAAGAAATCCATTTGTTGATGGCAATGTTCGTAAGGTCATTCGTCCATTAGCGAAAGTTCTTAAAGAGTTTGATCAATCTAAACTCCAATAATTAACAATTATTACAAATTAAAACACACCCCAAGCAAAGGTGTGTTTTTTGTTGGTATTTTAGGACTAAATATATATTAGGAGGCTATATAATAAATCCTATTGCTTGTTTTGTTTCATCGATGAATCTAGCATATAACCCGTCTTTGCTTATTTGCCATCATATGAAACCTTATGGCTATATAAGTTAGTTAAGGCTAACTACAAGAAAAATATAATCATTTATTAAAGTAGTGTCAAACGATACGATAAAAAATATTTCATAGTAGTGGAATATCTAAAGAAAAGAAAAACTCCAACAAACGTTGGAGTAATATTCTTCTGGTGCGCGAGATGAGAATCGAACTCACACAGGGAATCCTATACGCCCCTCAAACGTACGCGTCTACCAGTTCCGCCACTCGCGCATCGAACTGCTTGATTATTGTAAGAAATCGCAAGATAAAAAACAAGAACTATTTATTGAAGATACAAAAAGAGGGCTTTAAAGCCCCCTAATTGATATTAATTTAATAATTAATTATTTCTTTTTGCCTAAGAAATCTGCGGCTGTTGGTAAAATTGCCACAGCACCAGCGACGATATATAAGATACCGGCGATGATCCATAATGGATTTAATCCCCAGTTGTCTTGGCTGTTCCATTCGTTGGCGCCAGCAAATGCTGGAAGTGTAACGAACATGAAGATACCACCGACGACTAATAAGCCAACCGCGATAAGATTTAATAATCCGGCAAATTTTTCAAGTGCCTTAACTTTTAATAATGGTAAGATCACACCGAGTAAGAGAATAATCATAGCGGCAAGTGCAAAAATCCATGCTAATAAAGCTGACCAAGCTGGATTACCTTCGAATGTACCATTTCCTGTACCGCCAATACCAGCGATAGAACCAGAGAGTTCGTATGGTCCTTTACCAAAGATAACAGCAACGCCGCTATACCAACCAGAAGCGTTGACGAGTGAGCCTTTAACGCTGTACTCCAAAGCGTGTCCTGCCATCATAAAAATGAAAGCAAGCGCAGCCAAACATAAAGAAACTAGTCCGGCAAATTTTAAGAACTTTTTCATTATATTGTCCTTCCTTTATACATTTTTATTTTAGGTCACAAGTTTTTCAAAATAAATAAAAAAAGCACTTCAAAGTGCAGTTTTTATTCAATCGTTAACCTATTTGATTTTCGACGCTTTTCTATTATTCCTTTAATAATAATAAATAAATATAGACCAAATCCGATAATTATAAATGTTAACGCTAAAACGGTATATATGACAACCATCGCTCTATTGGTGGTGCCATAAATTTTTAAAACACCAATGAAAATGCTGCGCACTGTTAGCATTGCCACCCCAAAATTATAAATAGTCGCGGGTATAATTCCTGGTATTCTAGCGATCGGAATAAAGCGCAACAAAGTATACATTCCTACCCCAAAGATCAAAGGATAGATAAAGGCAAACACCATATCAGCGCTATAAACTTTATGGCTGTTTATTTCATAAATAGTGGAGAATAAAATAACGAACAAAGTTATACCAATATAGATGAATAGGGTGCGCATGACATTTTTAGAGATTTTTTCCGATGTAAACAATGTCGCTCACCTCCCTTTGTTGCATACGTGGTTTATCAGGTAAACCTTGAGTGGATTGGTGAGGATAGTTTACCAAGTGACCTAATCCAGTGGCATTACCTGTACCATCTTCTAAGTACATAGTAGCGCTGCCACCTCCATCAAGGTTATAAGCTGTTTCACAGTGTAAATCTTTCATAATGTTCGCTAAGTTTAATAAAGATAAACCATAGCTAGATTTCATTCTGCCATCAGACACTACGAAAACGTAGTGACCTGGATTAATAATACCCATTGCGCATCTTTGGTTTTTATTACCGCCCATCGCTGTACCAACTTCATCATTTTCAGTAACAGTAATTTCATTTTTATTAACTAAGGCTGGACCAAAAGAGAAGACATGGAATGGATCCATCGCTTTTACTTGCTCAAATGAGGTTTCACGTTCATCGATGATTTCGAATGTACCATCTTTCTTGATGACTAAATCATCTGGCTTACGTCTTTCTAAATTTTTAGTGGTTCTAATCGCATCGCTATTTAGGTTACCGTTTCTAACAACGTAACCGCCTTCTTGAGAACCATAGGTATCACCATCAATGGCTAAAATACCTTGCTTGCGATTACACATATCGCTTGTTCTTTCGGTGACGTTTTGACCGAAAGTATCATGTGCTAAAGCGGCTCTAAAGTAACCAAGGCTATTGATACGAATATCCGCTACATAGTATGTAGTGGTGTCTTCAGCATCTCTATTAGTGGTGATATCGATATAAATATCTGGATCTGAATAGTGTTTTCTTTCCGCAAACTGTTTTGTGGGAGTAAATAACGCTGCTATCTCTTCAGTGGTTAACTGTTCTGGGTAATATTGATGATTACTAACAGGAACAACTACTTGCGAGGTACTACCTGAATTATTAGAGGAACTATTACTGCTAGAATTATTATTTGAACTACTAGATGGTTGACTTTGTTGACTGGAAGAAGATGTTGACCCTCCGATAGGAAGATTAAGCCCACTGTTATCAAAGGAAAAGCTCACCTTTCTAGTGTTTTTAGGAATGATAAAAGTATCAAGAAAAGAATAGGTCACAAAGCATGTGCCTACTAAAGTAGCAACGATAGGTAAGACAAACTTCTTCACTCTTTCTTTCCTTTTCTAAAGACAAATAGTCTTTGAATCAGCCAACTGATAATAAACATTGTAACCTCGACAAGGATTTTGGCAAGGTATTTATTCATGCCTGCTTTATCAACAAGTAACCAGAGGAATAACGTACCACATCCCAAGATGAATAATGCTAAACAAGCATATTTAACAATTGCTAAGAGCACATTGCTCTTGCTCTTAAACACTAACTTATAGTTAATGGTGAAATTAACAGAAGCGCTGATGACTCTCGCGATAATGTTACACATAATTAACCAATATGGCCATTCACTCGGAATTAAAGTTAATAGTGTAAAAGCCGCATAGTCAACACCAAAACCAATTAATGAAGAAAGAGAGAATTTAATGACCTCTTTAAAAATCTTCATCGTATCCTTGAAAGGATTGTAGTGGGTACTAGCGTTGTTATTAATGTAAATAGTCTCAATTTTCACTTCTTTAATTGGGACTTCTCTTTTAATGGCTTCTAAAAGAACATTCATTTCATATTCGTAACGGTCGCCTTTAATATTGATCATCATATCTAATGAATTAGATTTGAACGCTCTTAGACCTGTTTGAGTATCGTAAATCTTATGGTGAGTGGAAATTAAGAATGATGTTCTCGCCATAAAGTTACCAAATCTACTTTTAAATGGTGCTTTCTTATCAAAGAAACGGCTACCAAGTAATAAGGAATCTGTTTCTTGAAGTTCACATTCTTCACAAATACGTATAGCGTCTTTGACTTTGTGCTGCCCATCTGAATCCATAGTTACAACGACGCAGTCTTCAAAATTGTCTTTGATATACTTCATGCCATACTTTAAGGCATAACCCTTGCCACCATTAGTTTCATAACTCAAATAGTGGACTTCTTTAGGAAGTTTACCAAATACTTCATTGTACTTTTCTCCGCTACCATCATTAACAACGACCACATTAAAATCATTCTCGAGTAACTCTTTAGCGACATCGAGTAAATTAAAATCTGGTTCGTAAGATGGAACGAGGGCAACTCTATTGTTCATGCTTTGATACTATTATAAAAACCTAAAATGTACCTTAAATATGAGCATGTTGCTTTGTGCGAATGATAAATATATTAAAAATCGCGAACATTTCGCGACTTTTATCATATCTTAATACGAATTATTTACGACGATAGAGGATGTATTTTCTGGTGAAGTAATTCCAAATAAGACCCACTAAAGTCTTAAGGAAGAACGCTAAGATGAATAACCAGAATAGAGCTTCTAACCAATGCTTTGGTTGGAAGATGTAACCGATGTTAGCCTCATTAATATTTAAGCCAAGACTATTGCTAATAATGATACGGCATAATTCATATGTGCCATAACTTAAACCATAGGCAATAATACTTAAAATAACAAAGGCAATAATAAAGCCAACTGATTTAGTAACTTTGCTATCTTGTTTACCTTTAAACACCCAATACGTTGATAAAATGTAGTTTAAAAACACACCGACGATAAAGCCAAGTAATAAAGCGGTCGCTGATTGAGCGGCACCTGGTAAAAAGGCGAATACCTTTAAGAATAAAGAGGTGGTTAAAAAGTCTGCAGCAGCGCAAACCAAACCAGTAATAAGGAACTTAATTAGTTCCCATGTATTGTCTTTTTTGCTCATAAATTAAAGTCCTAACATTGGTCCGAACGCAAACGTCCAGAGGAGGAAGTAAGTAAGTAATGTGATAACGTCAACCAATGTTGTGGTGAAAGGACCACACACAACAGCTGGGTCAAGTCTAAGCACTTTTGCTAAGAATGGAAGCATACATGCGACCATACGAGAAACAACCATCGCCACGAATAATGTGGAGGCAATTAAACCAGAAACAACTAATTTAACACTTGTTTCAGATAAGGCCCAATCAGGA
>JBGUGI010000075.1:0-12009 GCA_045111495.1 Bacilli bacterium
TCACTTGGCAAGAAGCTAGTAACGCAGATAATTATCAAATTGAAATCGCTAGTACAGCATCATTCGTTAACGATGACGCTGATGAAGTCTACGTTAAAGAAAGTAACTTAGCGAGTAATCAATACGCGCTTAACTTTAATCTTCCTAAAAAAGATATCCTTTATTACTGGAGAGTGACCGCGGTTAACGCTGATCACACAAAGAAATCCCCAGTGGGTAATTTCTATGTCACTTCTCCACATATTGATGAAATTCCAATTAAGATTGAAGACGAACAAGATTGGGTCTTGCATAAAGAAGGTAGTTACGCTGATATCAAGATTGATAGAAGTGACTTCTTTGGTACAGGTAATGACTCATTAGCCATCGTCTTTGATAAAGAACATACATTACAAGGTAAACCAAGTAGTGATGGTTGGATTGTTATTACTAAGAGTGAAGACCGTGAATTATATGGTACTGACTCTTTCTATTTCAATTTCTATTATTCTGGTCATGATGCCTCTGTTTTAGTCCGTGTCTTGGACTATGATGGAGAATACTGGCATAAACAAGTACAAATCTCTAATAACGCGAAACAAACAATCTTAATGCGTTATGAAGACTTTGAACTTAGAACTGCTGGCACAAATATCTTTAATAGAAAATTTGACTGGCAACATATTAGATACTTTGAAATCGTCTTTGAAAGAACATTTGGTGATGGTATTTGCTTATTCTCTAACATCAAAGCGGTCAAATATGATGACTATAAAGGTATGTTCATGGATAAGATGGACTTCAGAAGTACTGATCCAAAAGATTGGACATATGAAAACTTTGACTTTAGAAACGATATGGTCATTTCTGAAGATGGCACAGAATTAACACTTAACTTCACCGCGAGAAACGCTGAAACAAATCCAAATGGTTTCTCTGGTTATGGTTTCCAAAACGTTAACGTTTATAAATACTTCATCCAAGGTGATGCAGTCAGAATGAAAGTTAAATATACCGGTGCTTCCGCTAATGCGATGTTCTATTTCCGTATCTTAGAAGAAGATAACGATAGATGGCAGTTTAAACTATCATTCAACTATTTAACTAAGGATGACTATAAAGAATTAGTTATTCCTTTAAAAGCTTTCCAAAGAACCGATTATATGACAGGTGATGGAGCGAAACAGTTCTATTACATCCAGAAGTTTAATATCGGTTTAGCGGATAACTACGCGACTGGTAGCTTATCTATTAAAGATTTAGAAGTTATCAAGATTGATGATATCGTCGAAAGTCGTACCCGTGTCGTCTCAAATGATGGCTGTATTGATAACTTTAATGACTATAGCGTTTATACCGAAATGTTTTACTACTGGGATCAAAGTGTCGTCAATAAAGACGAAGCGATGAAACTTGATACCATCCATAAAGCTGGTGGCACTTCTAATACATATTGTGCGGAATTCGACTATAAAGCCGATATGGAAATGGCGACATATCAAATCATGTTAGACACTAAGGGTGTTAACGCTGATAAGAATGCCTTCTCTATTTGGCTTAAAGATGCCTCTGTGAAATTTGATGATCCAGCAGTAGCCTATCTTGATGAAAAGAATATCGCCGCTGAAATGACCATTCAATTAACCATGGATACTGGTGAATGGTATAGATATGTCATCGATAAAGTTGAAAAAGAATGGCATAAGTACACCATTAAGTTTGATGACTTTACCTTAAATAACGGTGATACCTTATTTGATGAACCAAATCCACTTAATGTTAGCCATATCATCCATATGGCCTTTGGTTTCAAATACTTATATTACGATCAACAAGGTAATCATCATCCAACATATGCGATTGCTAACCCAGTCTACTTAGATGAAATCTACTTTGTTAATGCGACCGCTTCTTCAATTGAAGAAATCAGTGGCACGATTAAAGAAGATACTGATAATCCAAATAGAATTACCATTGAAACAATGGAAGGCTATACAAGCGATCAAAGCATCTTTGAAAACTGGAGCTATGCGACCGCGAGAGATTATAACGAAATGGCATTAGCCACTGATGTATCATCTCAAGGTGGTGCTAAATCATTAAGAATGCACTACAAGAGTTATGAATCTGTTTCATACTCAAGAGCGACACAATTCGCTAATACTATTACAGCGAAAGGTTTCTCAATTGATATTAAGGGTGATGGTAAGGCCACAGTCTACTTAAACCTCAACTGGAGAAGTGGCACAACCTTAATGAAAATGAGGGTGACTTTAAGTAATCTTCCAACCGCTTGGACACATTACGAAATTGGTTTCGAACTCTTTAAAGATGTTAACGGTAGTAGTAAGACTATTTCCGCTAACTATGCTAAGAACATCGAATCCGTGTCATTCGGTATCGTGAATAACGATTACACAAGTAGTGATATCTATGTTGATAACTTAAGACTCCTTAAGAATATCGGCTATACCACTAACACAAGAACAGCAATCGACTAGAGGTGACCATCATGAAATTTACTAAATATCAAAATAATCCAATTTTAAAACCAAATCCTAAAAACCAATGGGAAGAATTATGTGTTCTTAACCCAGCGGCTATCTATAACGAAGAAGATAAAACCTTCTATATGGTCTATAGAGCCGCGGGTAATGATAAAACACATCTTATCCATTTAGGATTAGCCACTAGTAAAGATGGTATTAACTTCACACGTATGAGTGATAAAACACTCTTAAGTGGTGACCCTAACGGCTTAGATGCTGGGGGTTGTGAAGATCCACGTCTAGTAAAGATGGGAGATTATTTCTATTTAACATATGCCTCCCGTCCATTCCCTCCAGGTCAATATTGGAGAGAAGATAAAGAATATTATGGTTTCCAACCAGAATATGGTCCAAAAGTTTTAGTGTATAACAACACTTTGACACATTTAGCCATTTCTAAAGACTTAAAGAACTGGAAGAAGTTAGGACCTATTACTGATAGCCATTTTGATGATAGAGATGTCATCATCTTCCCTGAAACCATTAACGGTAAGTTCTATATGCTTTCTAGAGCGATGGAAAGATGCGGGGAAGGCTATCCTAATAAGAATCCTGCTATCTGGTTAAGTGAAAGTGATGACTTATTACACTGGGACAATTACACCTTATTAATGCAAGGTGAGACAGATTGGGAAGATAAAAAGATTGGTGCGGGTACCCCTCCAATTAAAACTAAAGATGGTTGGTTAGTCCTCTATCATGGTGTTTCTTCTAAAGATGATGCCTATCGAGTGGGCGCTGTTCTTCTAGATTTAAATAATCCATATAAGATTATCGCGAGAACTAAAGACTTCTTAATGGAACCAGAAGAGGAATATGAAACTAATGGCTACTACAATGGTTGCGTTTTCCCAACCGCAGTGGTGCCACATAATGGTACTCTCTACATCTACTATGGCGCGGGTGATAAAGTCATTTGTTTAGCCACAGTTAATGAAGATGAACTTCTTAAATACTTAAAGGAGGAATGTCATGTCTAAAAAATATTTATTACCAGTTATTGGTTTAGCATTATGTTCCGTTGTGGCTATTGGTGCTGCACACGCAGTATTCGCTACTGAGCCACAAGCACATACATATCAAATTGACTTCTTTAATAACTACTTAAGAGAGGAATTCACATTAAGTAATGGCACTAAAGGTAGAGGTAATAACTTACTCTACAAGAGTGTTGAAGCTTTTGAAGGTGGCTTAATCACAAAGCCAGAAGATCCTACTAGAGCAAGATATGAATTCCAAGGTTGGTATTTAGAAACTGAATGCCTTAAAGCTTGGGACTTCGCTAATGACAGAGTTACAGGAAACTTAAGATTATTTGCTAAATGGGGTATTGCTACTGAAGATCAAGGCAGCGAACCAGCTTATAATCCTCCAAGTACAGTGCTTCCTGAAAGTGCCTCTACTAATTATGAATTAGATAGCATTATGTACTTTAAGGTCACTAATAATGTCGTTAATTTACCAACTGCTGCCTTAATGAAATTAGAAGCTAACAAAGATAACGTTCTTCCATTCATGGAATATCGCGTTAAAGCTAGTAAAACAATTACCGCAACATATGCGGATAATAAGATTACTCTCACATGTGATGGCGAAGTGAGAAACATCACCGTTAAAGATGATTCCATTAACTTAAAGATGGATAACACTAACTATGAATCAAAGGCTAAAAAGTATGAAGCTAAAGCTTTAGAAGAAGAAAGCTATCACGTCATGTTAGCGGGTTCATCTAGTATTGAGTTCTGGGAATCTTCTAAAGAAGACTTAGAACCAATTGTGAGTTATAATCATGGCATTGGTGGTACCACAATTGAAGAATGGGACAATAAACTTAATCAAAGATTAGTGTTCCCATATAAACCAAAAATGGTGGTCTATTATGTTGGTATTAATAACGTTATTAATTCTAAACAAGATGCCTCAACCATTTGGAATAACTTAAAGAACTTCTTTGATCACACTCATGCCGCTTTACCAGACACTAAGGTGCAATATATCATGATGAACCTCATTCCAGGTTATAAAGGATACTTTGACACCATTAATGCGGTAAACGCGAATGTCGTGGAATATCAAAAGAACAATGCTTGGTTAACATTAATTAATCCAGGTACCGCTCTTTTGAAAGAAAATGGTGAACCTAACGCTGCCTATTTTAGAACTGATGGCTTACATCTTTCCTATTATGGTTATGTTGTTTGGGGTGACATTATTAAACAATCAATCGTTAAAGGATTAGAAAACAAATAATTTATGAACTATCAGATGGACGTCAGTAAAGGATATCAAGCCGCGAAGAAAAGCTTGTTTAGACTCTCTTTACTATTCTCCCTATTATTCAGCGCGGTACTTATCGCTGACGTCCTTCTAGTAGTGCTCGCTAATGAGGACTATCTAGTAAACCTTATCATATCGATAATTATCACCATTTCATTTACTTGGTTTGCTATCTATTTCTTCTATAACATCTATGATGATGCTTATGGAGAATATCGTTTCTATAAAGGATATGAAAGTGGACTTAAAGAAAATGATGAAGTGATATTTAAAGAACAAATTAATGAACTGACATACATAAACGGCCTATATGCTTATCCAGTTCATATCACTGTTATAAACGGCTTAGAAAAAGTAGATAAAGTCATCTACACAGTGAATAAAGACCTCGGCTATCAAGACGGTGATAAGTTATCCACTGTTACTTATAGCAGAATCTTAGTGAAGGCGGAGCGGCACTTATGACAGAACTTAAAAAAGCCCGCATTAAAACAAATATGAGATATGCTTGGCCAGCCTATCTAGTAAGCGCGATTCTAATTGGATTTTTACTGTCATTTATCTTCTCAGTGGTCCATAAGTTACCCGCTTATAAGACATTAACAATCTTTGTCTCTGGTGAAGTGAGTGATTCAAAATCACTAAAGAAAGACTTATTAGAAACTTACAAAGACAAAGAATTAAAAGATGTCACAACGATATCCGCGAATGTGAATGATAAGCAATATAACGCTAAGCTCACGATACCAGGCTATAACTCCGCGGATATCCTCATCATCCCAACATCTAAATTAGATAATCTCGATATTGGTTACTTCGCTTTAGATTTAAAGGATGAATTAATAACTTCCTTCTATAGTGGTTATACCTTCTATAAGCAAAAAGAAGTTAACTACGGTATCAAAATCAACAAAGAATTAGTTAAGTCATATATGAACTTACCTAATGAAGATTGCTACATGTTCCTTAATGGTGGTTCACAAAACATAGGTGAATACGCGAATAAACCAAATAAGGATCATGACTTAGCCTTACAACTAGCTAAAAAATGGGGTATGTAATGAAAAAAACAGAAAAACACATTACCGATCAAGATGTTAAGCAATCTCTTCCTAGAACAAGGAAAGAAGTGTTTTTCGACTTACTAAAAAACCGTAAGATGACCCTCTTTGCGTTATCTTGCTATGTTTTCATGTTCTTTATCCCATTAGCCGTTGATCTTTTATATTTTAATTTCGTGGAAGCGATGGCCATCTCTGCGGAAAAGAGTGAATACTTATTCTCTTTAATCTTCTATAGCATGCTCATTATGCTTCCATGCATGATGATTGGCTTTATCGGTTTAGCGGGAGGCTTCTATGTCACTAAAAAGTTAGTGTGGCAAGAAGGTATCTCTTTAGCGAATGATTTCTTTAAAGGTATTAAAGAGAACTGGAAACATGCTTTAATTAATGGCTTTATCTTTGGTTTAGTTTTATTTGGTTTAGTCGTTGGTGGCGCTTTCTTAGTTATACACGCTGATGTGCACCCAGTGGTGCGTGGCATCGGTATTGGTGCGCTTATTGTCCTTTTCTTAGTATTTGGTATGGTAGTGGCTATTAACTTTACACAAGGTGTTTATTATGAGAACTCCTTTGGAGTCACTCTTAAAAACTCCTTCTCATTTTTGGGATTATTAAATTGGAAAGTATTTGTCATCTATTTACTTTCTACAGGAGTGGTATTCACTCTTAGTTTATTTAACTTCCTCACCTTAACAATTGGACTATTATTGTTCGCGATCTTTAACAGTGTGGTTATTGTTTTATACACACTAGTGAGTCACGCAGCATTTGATAAATATATTAATCAAGAACATTACCCTGACATGGTTAACAAGGGTTTGTATAAAGTTAGTCAAGACGACAAGGAGGCCTAATTTATGGCAGATGTAACACTTAGACACGTTTATAAAGTTTACGATGGTGGAGTTCGCGCGGTTAACGACTTTGACTTAGAAATTAAAGACAAAGAGTTCGTTGTTTTCGTCGGTCCTTCTGGATGTGGTAAATCCACAACATTAAGAATGATCGCGGGCTTAGAAGAAATTACCGCTGGTCAACTTTATATCGATGGTGAACTAATGAATGAAGTGGAACCAAAGAATAGAGATATCGCAATGGTTTTCCAAAGTTACGCTTTATATCCACATATGACTGTTTATGACAATATGGCCTTTGGTTTAAAACTTAGACACACTCCTAAAGAAGAAATTGATAAACGCGTTAGAGCCGCTGCGGAAATCTTAGAAATCTCTGAATTACTTTCTAGAAAACCAAAAGCGTTATCTGGTGGTCAAAGACAACGTGTCGCTTTAGGTAGAACAATTGTTCGTCAACCAAAAGTCTTCCTTTTAGATGAACCTTTATCAAACTTAGACGCTAAGTTACGTGTTTCCATGCGTAGCGAAATTACTAAACTCCATGAAAAGTTAGAAACAACATTTATCTATGTTACCCATGACCAAACAGAAGCGATGACCATGGGTAGTCGTATCGTGGTTATGAAGGATGGCTTCATTCAACAAGCTGATACCCCAATTACCTTATTTGAAGATCCATGTAACTTATTTGTCGCGACATTCTTAGGTTCTCCTCAAATGAATATCGTTGATGCTGAATTATTTATGGATGGTGACACTCTTAAAGCCAAATTAAATGGTGTTGATAACATGGTAGTGGCTTTCCCAGATATCAAGGCCAAACAACTTGCTGATAAAGCTTATATTGGTAAGAAAGTCTTATTAGGTATTAGACCAGAACACGTTAAACCAAATAACAAAGGCGAATTAGATGTCTATGTCGATGTTGTGGAACACTTAGGTGATGAAACAATCGTCTACACAAAGATGGAAGGTAGAAAAGACCAATTCATTATTAAAACCCCATTCAACAGTGGGCTTCACGCTAACGAACAACTCAAAGTGGATTTTGATATGAATCATGCCTACTTATTTGACGCTGTTACACATAAAGCTATCATGGGTATCCCTCATGAAGATGAAATCCCAGTGAGAATTACTGATAACGTTATTAAGAGTGGTGAACAAGAAATGGTCTTAGAACCTGAATATATGTCACATCTATTAGATAATGCCTTTAATAACGATATCCGTTTAGGTATTAGACCAGACTATATCTCTTTAGAAGAAGTACCAGATTCCTTATTAGTGAAAGCTAAATTTGAATTCGTAGAACAAAAGACTGATTATCAAGCGGTCTACTTCTCCATTAAAGGTGTGGATGGCTATAGAGCAATTAAAGTTAAAAACGGTGAAAAAGTGAAATTAGGCGAAGAAGTTAATCTCTATCTCCCATATAACAGAATTAATATGTATGACCAAGAACATAACAAACTTAATTCTCGTGAAGTCGTTTATCCAAACGTTGGTAGAGCAGATGTCGGAGTGGATAAAAAAGGCAACACCGTTATTAGTATTGGTTGTGCAACATTATCTTATCCAGATATGGGTATTAAACAAGGCAAATATGAGATTAAATTTAAACAAGATAAATTGATGCCTCTTTTCCCAGCGAAGATGATTAAAAAAGACACCGAACATAAGCTAGTTAATCCAGTAATGGAAAATCCTAAGAATGTGATTCCTGCTATGGCTTATGATGAAGATATCTTAGGTAAAAAGCTATTAACTTATGTGCAAGTTGGTAACTTTAAAAAGTATTGTTCCTTCGTCGTCGATAATAACTTCTCAGTCTATAAGTTATCTAAATTTTACTTATATGTTCCAAAAGATGCATTTACTTTAAAACGTATTGATTAATATAATCATAGAAAAGGAAAAATCTTAATTTATGAAAGATTATTTAGCAACATATCAAGAATGGCTTAATAGTGATCTTCTTAATAAGAGTGAAAAGGAAGAACTCCTTTCCATCAAAGATAATGAAGACGCGATTAAAGACCGTTTCTATAAAGACTTAACCTTTGGTACAGGTGGCTTACGTGGTGTGATGGAAGTGGGCACGAATAGGATGAACCGCTTCGTCATTAGAAGAGCCAGCCAAGGTTTAGCTAATTTCTTAAACAAAAAATATCAAAACCCAAGTGTCGCGATTGCTTATGATAGTAGAAACCATAGCGATGAATTTGCTAGGGAAACCGCTAGTGTACTTGCAGCTAATAATATCAAAGTCTATCTATATAAAGAGTTAATGCCCACTCCAGCATTATCATTTGCAACTCGATACTTTAAGTGTCAAGCGGGTGTCGTAGTCACTGCTTCCCATAACCCAAAGGTTTATAACGGTTATAAGGCTTATGGCAGTGATGGCTGTCAATGTACCGATGAACTCGCTAATGGGATTTATCAAGAAATCATTGTCTTAGATACCTTTAAAGATGTTAAAGTTGGTAATTTTGATGAATTAGTTAAAGCTAAACAAATTAACTTAATTGGTGATGACTGCTTTAGAGCGTTCATTGATAGCAACAAAAAGCAATCAATCTATCACGAAGATAGAAATATCAAAATCATTTATACCCCACTTAATGGAGCGGGTCGTAAATGTGTCACCACAATCTTAAAAGAAGATGGTTTTAATGATGTACAAGTTGTTAAAGAACAAGAGATGCCTGATGGTAATTTCCCAACTTGTCCATATCCAAATCCAGAAATCCATGAAGCTTTAAAACTAGGTATCGATAAATTAGAAAAAGAAAAAGCGGATATACTCGTGGCCACTGACCCAGATAGTGATAGATGTGGCGTGGTGGTTAACACTAAAGAAGGTCCACATATCCTAACGGGTAACGAAGTGGGTTTAGTGCTTTTTGATGCGATTTATCACGCGAAGAAAGAACAAGGCAAATTAAGTGATCACCCAGTCTTAGTTAAAACAATCGTCAGTAGTGATATGGCTACCTTAATGGCGAATGACTATAAAGTCACTGTTAAAGAGGTTTTAACGGGCTTTAAGTACATTGGTGAACAAATACTTTATCTTGAGCAAAAAGACCGCTTAAATGACTATTTATTTGGTTTTGAAGAATCATGTGGTTACTTATCTAATACTGATATTAGAGATAAGGACGCAGTTAATGCGGTGTTATTAATATGTGAAGTCGCTAATCACTTAAAGAAACAAGGTAAGACACTCGTCGATAGACTTAATGAACTATACGCTAAATATGGTGATTTTAAGACTGCCTTATTAACTTATGAATTCCCAGGTGTTACTGGCATGCAACATATTCAAGATTTAATGAGTATGTTTAGAAGTGAAGAAGTTAAAGAAAAAATCCAAGGTATTGATCATATTGGGGATTATAAACTTGGTTATATCTTCTATAGCAATAGAAAAGAAGACACTAACTTACCTAAGAGTGATGTGGTGAAGTTCTTCTTAAAAGATAACGCCACGATTACAATTAGACCAAGTGGTACTGAACCTAAGCTCAAGATTTATATCTTCGCGAATGGTCAAAAGAGATTAGACGAATTAAAAGCCTTATTTGAGGGCTTTATGAAATAGTTATGGAATTAGTAAAGTTAGTCCCAGCCATAAAAGATTACATTTGGGGTGGCACCTATTTTAAACAGTTTAGTAAGGGTGTTGTTTTTGACCGTGTCAGTGAATGCTGGGAACTCTCTATGAGAGAAGATGCTCCTAGTATTATTGCTTCTGGTCGATATTTAGGTAAGCCACTTTGTGAAGTGATCACTAAAGAAGATATTGGTCCAGTGATGGATAAGTTTCCATATTTCCCATTATTAATTAAATTAATTGATGCAAAAGATAATTTATCAGTCCAAGTCCATCCAAGTGATGACTACGCTTTAAAATATGAAAACTCCTTTGGTAAAAGTGAGATGTGGCATATTATCTCCGCGGATGAAGGTAGTGGTCTATATGTTGGTTTAAATAAAGACTACACAAAAGAAGAAATAGAAAAAGCCTTAAAAGAAGGTAACATTTTAGAATATTTAAACTTCTATAAAGTTAAACCTGGAGAAACATATGTCATTAAACCAGGTACCATCCATGCGATTGGTAAAGGTGTGAGATTAATTGAAATCCAGCAAAACTCCAATTTAACATATCGCTTATATGACTATAACCGCGTGGATAAAGATGGTCATCCAAGAGAACTACATATCAAAAAGGCCTTAGATGTCATCGATTATCATAAGTATGAACCTAACAAATCTAATGATGAATTACTCGCTGATAATAAGTATTTCATTGTGAAAAGAATAGAGTTTGATAAAGTAGTGAAGTTATCCGCTTCAGAATCATTCTTATCATTTACATTCTTAGAAGGTGAAGGCACAGTTAACGATCTTCCATATCGTCAATACGATACTTTCTATCTCCCTTATCAAAAGGAATGCGTTATTAGGGGTAAGGGTGTTGTTATCGTCTCTACGGTCAGATAGGTATGAGTGACGACTATATTAAACAAATTAGAAAACTCATTGGTCATAAGCCAATGCTAATACCTCACGCTGTAGTGATTTTATTTAACGAAGAAGGCAAAGTTCTTTTTGAAGTACGCGCGGATGATGGCTATTTAGATTTTCCTGGTGGCTCTGTAGATTTAAATGAAGAAGTTAAAGAAACAGCGAAAAGAGAACTATTTGAAGAAACAGGACTCATCGCTGATGAATTAGAACTCTTTGACGTTTATAGTGGTCCTCTAACTAAATACACCTATTTTAATAAAGATGTCATATACGGTGTGGACACATTCTATGTATGTAAGAAATATCATGGAGAGCTAAAACCTCAAAAAGAAGAAGTCAAAGAACTCTTATTTTTAGATATTAATAATATTAAAGGTAAATTATCCCCACGTAATAAAAAGGTCATCGAAGATATTAAAGCTAGATTATGATGAAAGTGGTTAAAAATATAAATTATTATAAGGACCTATATATGGACTTATTCCTTCCAGATAAGGAAGAGTTTTATACTTTTATCCATTTTCATGGTGGTGGTCTAGTAGAGGGTGATAAAGGTGATACACATAAATACTGTGAGCACTTAGCTAATAATGGTTATGCAGTCGCAACATGTAATTATTCTTTATTACCAAATCATAAGTTTCCTAGTTTTATAAGGGACGCCGCTAAAGCGGTGAGATATATCAAAGATAACATTTCTAAATATGGTAAATCTAAAGGCTTTATTATAAGCGGTCAATC
>JBGUGI010000076.1:0-7456 GCA_045111495.1 Bacilli bacterium
AAAGGACTGTCTCCATTAACTTATAGACAACAGTCCTTTGTTCAACTAGGATATTAGAAGCAAGTCCAACTTTTGGGTCTCACTTCATTGTCGTCTTGGTTTTTTACTATTTAGAATCCTAAAATATAGAACCCGTTATATTGTTTGCTATTTTCTAACCAATTAAGTAAGAGTTCATATTCTTTTGGTTTTTGTGTACGGACTTTATCAATGATTTGGTTAGTTAATTCTGGACTATAGTAATTAAGACCACAGACATCCACTGGTCCACTTTCTAAATTTTGATAAGTACCACCAGTAAAGATATCATCATACTCTTCAATAAAGTCTTTGATAAATGGTAACGCTACTACGTATAAAGAATCTTCTGCGTTAAATGGAATATGAGAAATATTAGTAATCTTTTTAATATTTGATTTATTTGGAAGCTTACAGTATGCGAGTTCTAAACAAGAACTCTTTTCTTTTGAATTATATTTTTTAAACATTTTTTGACTCCGACGCTCAAAATTGTATCTTAAAGATACATAAATCACAAGTTATATATAGACTATTAAATAACTGTCTTGTTCTTACCAGTATTCTTACCGGTATACATCTTTTCGTCAGCAAGTTCGACCCATTCTTCAAGAGAGAGGTCTTTTAAATGATTAACAGCGCCTATTGTAATAGTGACTTTAATTTTTGCGTTTTCAATTTCCATTGTTTCTTTTTCAACGGCGTTTCTTAATTGTTCTAGTCTATTAAGGAAATTATCTTCGTTTAAGATAACCACGAATTCTTCACCACCATAACGGCAGACAAATGAGTCATCTAATACTTTAGTGGCGATTTCTGCGACTCTTTTAAGAACATGGTCACCCACGACGTGACCGTATTTATCATTCACATGTTTAAAATCATCAATATCAAAGATCGCTAAGACTTTGGATGACTTATCTTCAGTATCAAAGTAATCATATAAAGCATATCTATTATTAATTTGTGTTAATTCATCAGTTCTAGATTCATTCATAATCTTCTTTTCAAGAGATAAAGCATATCTTAAGAAAACCACTAAATAATAAACAATGAACATAAACACCATAATCGCGTTAAGGGTAAATAACACCATCTCTAACCATTTAGGAATATCGTAATATGGTGCATTAAATTCAGTGATAAAGAATAAGGTGAGATAGATGGTTAATGATAAACCAACCCAAATAATTGATCCCCTGACACTTTTTTTAGAGAAATAAGTCGTAAAGAAAGAAACAATACATAGACCAATTAAATAGAAATGGAAACCACTGGCGAAACCCGCCATGATGGTAGTCACACTAATAAAGGCTAAGAATTGGTTACCACATACTAAAGCGTAGATATAATACTTTCTCTTCTCAATTAAGATGAATGATAGTAAATCAATAGCGAGCGCTCCAGCGGTGACATAGACTAAAATATCGCAGCGGGCAATGACAAAAAGTAATAAATATAAAGCATGCAAAATGATATAAGCAATATTCGCCGTATAGCATGTTTTCTTAATTGTTTTATAGTATTGTTTTTTATCGTTAGCTAGTGACATGGTGTTTTTCCTTTACGATTGTACACCCTTTTAGGGAGTTCACTTAGTGTGGTTATTCCATTATATATGTGTGAACGCACAAAAGTGTCACACGCGTGATTACTCACGTGATTTCTTACCGATATTGATGAGATAGTTTTGTGAACTTACTCGGCAATTGAATTACCGAGCATCTTGGTCATGAATTGATTTATTAACGTGATCAATTCATCTCCTGTTGGGTAGTTCCTACCCGATATCCCTACATTACCAGCCTTGCCATTCCAATTAGCACAATCTTCATTCAAGAACTGGTCTGTGACAGGAATATATTTTTTAGAAGGATTAGACAATCCTACTTTAGGCATTAAGAAATTATCATTATTATTTTGCCTATAAATTCTCATAATGTTATAAGCACCAACTATATCAGCGTTATAAACGTTGCTATATTCTTTAAATAAACCTCTATAAACCCTATTGCTTTTATTTGCGAATTCTTTGCAAACATTAATGCTATTAGGGGAACAAGAAGATGAATAAGCTTCACTAACTTTAATTAATTCAATACCAACTAGTTTTAACTTATAATCTAGTAGTCTATAAATCTTTGAAAAGTTGATAGCCCTGACATTCTGGTTAAAGCGGTGTTTTTCTTTGTTACTAGTAAACTCCTTATTTGTTTCTAATAATCCCGTTAAATCACCGATTATAACTTTTGAGACATCATGAGATAAACAATAATCAACAATTGTTCTTGTGGCTCTATGTAAAGCCAACTTAATCCTTTTATTCTTCACGTCATATAAATGCTTAATCCTACCAGTTGCCTCTCCTTTCTTATGATTTGGATAGCATTTATCAAAAAGCGATTGATAATAAGCAATCTTTTTCGAGAAATAGTAATTGGTATTTAAAAGAGAATGACCCGAGACAATAAAAGAAGAACCGTTATTGTCATAAACTGAAAGCAGGTTTTTAACTCCAATATCAATGCTTATATAGTGCTTATTATCTTCGACTTGTTTTTTAATATCTTTTTCATATATCACATAGACCTTATATCTATCTTTATCGATGTATGAAAACTCAATTTGTTTAATAATATCAAAGTGTCTTTTTAACTTGATGTAGAAGAAGTTATCCTTGATTTGATATTTATTATTAAGGTGTTCTTTGAGCTTTTTAGGGATAGAAAAACGAATCTTATCACTAGTAACTTTGAAACCACTTGATAGATAGTTAATGTTCATATGGTAACCATCTTTCTTATAGTAAGGCGGTTGTGGTGCGTTTTTACTACCTTTGATAGGAACGTCTTTATTTTTCTTCTCCCATTTACTATGGAGCGTTAAGTATGACTTCCATGAACGATCTAAGATGGCTAATACTTCTTGACTAGTTTGAGAAGGTAATGATTTATACCAAATATCATCTTTTAGTCTTTTCTTTTGATCATACCAATCTGGCATCGCATCAAAGCCAAGGGATTTATATTCTTTTCTTTCATAATTACCAACATTGAATAGCTTAGAAGCAGCGTACGTTAAATGGCCTAGGATAATCCCTAGTTTGTTATTAACTTTAATTTCAAATTGGTAAGTAAGTAACATTTTTATGCCTTTTCTTGATTTTGAATATATCTTTTAATCGCTTCTTCAGAAATAGAGCCTATTGTCTCAACATAATAAGAAGGATTCCATAGTTCACCATTCCATAACTGTTTAGTTATTTCTGGGAACTCCTTTATTAACAATCTTCCTGATATTCCTTTCATCATCTTGGCGATGTAAGAAATTGATATCTTAGGGATGGCTGAAACAAACACATGGACATGGTCTTTTGTGCCTACTTCTATTTCAGCAATTTCAAATGGACTAGTCAACAAAAAGTAGACAGTTCAAAAAAGGCTCAATACCCCATGTCAGTTTTGTACTGATGTGGGGTTTTGTATTTAAGACAATGCATTGCACGTGCATATAACATTAATTAAAAATAAAAATATGTCTTTTTGCATCTGGTTTTCTTAGTGGTCTTTGCGATTTGCATGGCATTTGTAAAATGGTTAGCATCCCGAACCTTAGCGCTAACAAATAGGTGCTTTTTTGTTACAAAGCAAATCTTTACAAAAACCATACCCAATGTTCGTGTTTTTCTCTTAACAATAAACCAAAATTTGAGTGTATTTAAAGCAAGCAAAAAAAAGATGCTTAATAACATAATCGTCATAGAAAAAGAACAAAATAATCATTTTTTTACAAAGCAAAATGTTTCGATTAATAAAAGACAATTTTGCGATTTCTATCATTTTTAGGCGCGGAGGACACTTGTTTAATATATTTTTTGTGCTACGATAGGTATGCGTTCAGTTCGTAAAAAGAAAGAAGGAAATCATATGAAACTTAAACGACTAATGTTGTGCTTAAGCACTTTAGTTTTAAGCACCTCAGCAATGCTTACAGCATGTAATTCAAAAGGCAGTGGCGAGGAATTAACTCGTGTGAAGAAAATCGTCGCCGAAGCCGAAAAAATGTCTAGAGATGACCTTTTCAAAAAAGCCGCCGAAGAAATCGGTGACAAGACATTCCACTGGTATGCTACATCTAGCCGTGGTGGTAAGGTTAAAGACAAATTCGTTGAAGAACTCAACAAAGTTAGACCATCTGGCGCTAAAGAAATCTCTGTTGATCAAATCGATTACCAAACAACAGTCGATGGTAAGATCTACACATTCTTAAACGCAGAAATCGAATCTAACAAACCAGTGACAAGTGGTGCTCTCTTACAAGACGGTTACCAACTTCAAACTAAAGGTATCGAAAAAGGTTACGTCAACTACATTCCAAAAGAATGGAATGAAAAAGCGGGCGTTAACAAAGAACGTGATGCAAATCCATTCTCATTACAATTCCAATTCAAAACATGGATGTACAACAACAAAGAAAAGAACGTGGAAATCGATAACGTTTGGGATTTCGCTAAAGAAGGCGTCACCATTGACACAATGGATCCAACAAACGAAAACGTTAACATGGACTGGCTCATCCAACTCACATCCGATGACAACTGCAAGTTATTAAAAGAAGCTTTCGAAGATAAGACAAACTCTTCCGGTTTAGATAAGAAAGCTTTAGAAAAATATGCAAGCTACGGTGGTGATCGTTCATACGCGTTCTTATTCATCGAACGTTTCATTAAGAACGCTACATTCTATGCTGATGACGGTGCTGCTCTTAAAGCATTCGTCGCTGCTCCAGGTCACGCTGCATGGATTGTTTATTCCAAGATTCAAAACGTTGAAGAATCTGCTCAAGTTACAAAGAAAGACATCGTTATCGCTGCTTTAGGTGACAAACACTCTGATGGCAAGAACCCAACACTTGCTATGAAGGGTTTCGGTGGCTTCATGTATAAGCATTACTTAATGCTCATGCCAGATAGCCCACTCCCATGGACAACGTGTGCTTTCATTAACTTCTTATCCACAACTAAAGTTGGCTACTCCAAGTGGTCAGGCGACGTTGGTGACTATCCAACATATGGTGAAGAAATCAACCAAGACCGTTCAATGAACGGACATGGAAGCGTTGGTGAAGATGGCAAATGGGCCGTTGATAGTTCTAAACCAAACGAATTCCCATGCTTAAATGACCCAAGTGCTAAATGGTGGATTGACACTGCTAAATCAACAGTCGAAACACCAAGCTACATTGGTACATACTACAACACAGTTGCTGCATTCATCATGCAACAAATCGCTGCAAAGAAATAAAATAACTAGTCACACCCTAGGTCGGCAAGCTCTTCACGGGCTTGCCGCTTTGTGTGGCTGATAAATTATAAGGAGAGATCTTTATGTCAGCTGCATACACAAACAAAGAAAGAACTCCGTTTTTTAAAGTTGTTCGCCGTGGTGCAACAAAAACATTTACATTCTTAGGCGTTCCTGCAAACTCCATTTTAATTATGTTTGCAGTTATTCTTTTGATTTTAAATGTTTTCCCTTTTATTTCTCTTTTAGTATCTTCACTCACTGCTTCTGGTAAAGGCATTGTTCCTGTTGATCACTGGGAAATCGATGTCTGGAATGCTTGGGCAGATGGTGATAGAGAATATTTAAACGCCGGTCAATTTACTTTCTATAACTGGTGGTCTATTTTGTTTAATTCAAAATTAGCAGTTGGTAATTTCTGGCTACCTCTTGCAAGAAGCTTACTCGTCTCTATCTTTGCATGTATCTTCGCAATTGCATTTGGTGGCATAATGGCATTCTTAATTACTCGAACAAATATGCCATTTAAGAAATTTATCGGTGCTGTTTTTATTTTCCCTTACATCATGCCTCAATGGACACTAGCGTTGTTCTGGAAGAACTTCTTTGTGACCACCGCGTCTGGATTCTCCGCCTTTGGTGGTGAATTCCAAGCTTTAACTCATATCATGGTTCCAAATTGGATGATATTTGGATGGTTCCCAATTGCTATGGTCCTTGGCCTACACTATACCCCATTCGCGTATATTCTCATTGGTGGTGCTCTTCGTAATATGGATAGCAACCTCGAAGAAGCAGCAACAATTTTAAATATTCCTAGGTGGAAACGTTTTACCAAAGTGACGGTTCCAATGCTAAAACCAGCATTATTCTCAACGATCTTGCTTGTTTTCTCATCGGCTATGTCTTCATATTCTGTTCCTACAACCTTAGGCAATCCGGTTCAATTCTACACGTTAGCAACGCGTATGAAAGGATTGATTGAAGGTTCTGGTGGTAGAAATATCGGTTCAGGTTATGCTGTTGCGATTGTCTTAATTCTTATCGGTGTCGTAATGCTTATCATGAATCAATTACAAACAGGTTCTCGTAAGCAATTCACTACAGTTACCGGTAAATCCGGACAAATTAGTAAACGCAATCTTGGTAAAATCGGTCGTTGGATTACCGGTGGTGTCGTTTGCTTCTTCGTGGCAATCACCTGCTTCGGTCCAATGATTTCCTTCTTCCTAGAATCACTCTTACCGAACTCTGGTGACTTCTCAAGCGGCTTATCATTCAAGGCTTGGATTTCAAAAGAACCAATTGGTAATGCTTCCGCTGGATATGTTGGTTTATTAAATGAAAAACGTGTCTGGTCATCATTACTCGGTTCATTTGGTTTATCGTTAGCCTGTGGCTTCTTTGCGGGTCTATTCGGCTTGTTAATTGGTTATGCAGTTTCAAGAAAGAGAAAGTCAGTACTTGGCGCTGTGGTTAATAACGTCGCATTCTTCCCGTACTTGATGCCATCTGTCGCGCTTTCATTAATCTTTATGCTTGTCGCCACTAAGTTAGGTGTCCCAGCATCAAGCGCTACTGTTGGTATTTTTATTGTGATGGTGGTAGTGGGTGTTATTAAATACATCCCATTTGCCTCAAGAACATCACTTAATGCGATGCTACAGTTATCCGCGGAAATTGAAGAAGCTGGTCTTATCATGCATATCCCATGGTGGAAACGTATGACACACATCATCTTCCCAATTCAAAAGGCCGCGATTATATCTGGTTTCTTATTACCATTTATATCCTGTATGAGAGAATTAGACTTGTTCGTCTTCCTCGGCAGTGATTATTTCATTCTTACACGTTTCATGTTTATGCTCGAAGATACTGGCGTTGCCGCTTTAGAGAACGCCGCAAACTTCTTGCTTATTGTTATCATCCTAGCAGCTAACTACCTAGTCAACTTCTTGACTGGTGCTTCTATGGATAAAGGAATTGGAGGTTCAGCAAAATAATATGCCTAAAATCATTTTGACAAATGTCACAAAACGTTGGGGCAACTTCTTCGGCGTTGACAATATTTCAATGGAACTTGAAGATAATGGCTTCATTACCTTACTTGGTCCTTCTGGATGTGGTAAAACCAC
>JBGUGI010000077.1:0-2048 GCA_045111495.1 Bacilli bacterium
ATTCCTAAAAAAGTGAAATAATTTTTATCTAAAAATCTTTTAATTCAAAGAATTAACTTTTTTTCGTTTTTTTTCGTAATAAAAAGATATAAAATTGTTGCATATAAAATTTATGATTGTTTTAAGTGGCGCAAGTGCATCGGGAAAAACAGAAGCTGCAAAAATGCTGATGGCGAAGTATGGCATTAGAAAGGCTATAACCACCACCACTCGTTCAATGCGCGTTCATGAACAAAACGGAAGAGATTATTTTTTCGTTACCAAAGAACAATTTAATCAATTAATCAAAGAAGATAAATTTGTTGAATACACACTTTATAACGGCAATTATTACGGCTCTACTAAAGACCAAATTGCTAATGATCGTGTTGTGGTAATTGATTTAGAAGGATTGAAGTCATATTCTCGTCTCAACGATAAGAGAATCGTGACTTTTTATTTATCGACTTGTGAAGAGATTCGTTATAAAAGAATGCTAGAAAGAGGCGATAAAGAAGAAGACGCGAAAAGAAGACTAGAAAATGACCGCAAAGTATTCGCGGATAGTCAAATTCCAAAAGTTAATTATTCAATCGACTCTGAAAGTAAATCCAGCGAAGAAGTCGGTGATGAAATCTATCGACTCTACATGGATTATCTCAAAGCTAATTTCTAATATATTTATACTTATAAGCAGGATTAAGATAGACGTCTACTAAATAGCCGTCTTCTTTTTCTTTGTGGCTTATAACATAGTTTTCTTTGCTAAATGTGGCAAAATCAACGCTATATGGAAGGGTAATTTCTCTTCTTTCCCAGTCTTTAGTGGCGTTACTCACGATAAACTTAAGAGTTTCTTCCACATCATTATCATCAAGAAGAGAAACTAGGATTTCATCTTTTCCTGGAATGAAGTTAGCGAATCCCCCTAATAAATCATATTTGTTATAAATATTAATCATCGGAATATTGTCTGCTTCTAAATCTTTAATAATGCTTTTAGTGGTTTTAATTTCTTCGTCTTTAAATGGATCGGATAAATCAACAACTTGCACTAAAAGATCTGCTTCTTTGATTTCTTCTAATGTAGAACGGAAAGCATCCACTAAATAAACTGGCAAATGTGATATAAAGCCAACAGTGTCAGTTAAGAAAAATGTTGGATAACCGAATACAGAAATGTTTCTTGTGGATGTTTCTAAAGTGGCAAATAAGGCATTCTTTTCTAGGACTGTTTTATCTTCTTTAGAAAGCTTTACTAAGCGGTTCATTAGCGTTGATTTACCAGCGTTTGTATATCCTACAATACAAATCTTTGGACTTGGATTATTGATCCTTTTAGAGCGCATGTTTCTACGCGATAGTTTAATAGCTTCAAGCTCTTTCTTCTTTTGGAAAACAGCGCGCGCTATTTGTCTTTTGGACAGTTCAATTTGCTTTTCGCCTTTGCCCTTGTTATGGCCATTTCCAGATGTCACCTGGGAATAAGAAGCCTTTTCATCAACAAGATGATTTTTCAGGTATTCTAAACGTGCGATTTCCACTTGTAGTTTAGCTTCTTTAGTCTTTGCGTTCTTTTCGAAAATGTTTAAGATAACAAATGTCCTATCAATTATTTCCGCTTTGGTAATCGCAGAAATGGCTTTCTTTTGTAAACCTGATAGTTCAAAATTACAGGCAATAATATCAATTGGTTCTTCTTGGTTCTCTTCATTATATTGATGGTAAAAGGCAGCGATTTCGTGGATCTTACCAGAACCTAAATAGGTATTCTTATCTATGTTTTCGATGTCTTGAGAAAAATAGGAGACGACTTCATAGCCAATCTCTTTTAAAAGCATGGCAAATTCATTCTGCTCATGATTTAATTCAAGAGAATTTGTCTTTCCGCGAGAGATGACTAACGCCTTCATATATTACACTACTCTTCTTTTTCAAATTCTAAGTCAGTGACTTTAAGTTTTCCGACGGTAAATTCATCCGCTTCTAAGACTTTAAAGTGATAATGAGCAAAGTCAAATTCATCACCAACTTTAGCGAATCTATCTAAAATGTCTTGGCAGAAACCA
>JBGUGI010000078.1:0-14792 GCA_045111495.1 Bacilli bacterium
AAGTCGCAGCTTTCTTTAAAACCGCTTGCACTTGCGCGCCATATTAACCGACGATACCAAAATAGTATCGACGGGCTTCACAGTCCCATTCATCTTCGATGTCTAAAGCACCAAACTTACCAAACGCATCCGCGCTGAATAAGACTTTTACTGTGCTATCATAAGTGAACATTACCTCTGGCCAGTGCACCATTGGAGCAAAAACGAATGTGAGAATATGTTCACCAAGATTTAATGTATCACCATCGTTAACCACTAATTTGTGAGGAATATCTTGATGAAAGAATTGATCCATCATTTTGAATGTTTTTTGATTACCTACTATGTAGGTATCTGGATATTTCTTTAAGAAGTTAACAATATTCGCAGAATGATCTGGTTCCATATGTTGGACAATTAAATAGGTCGGTTTTTGACCTTCTAAAACGCCCTCAACATTTTTAAGCCATTCATCAGTGAAGTGTTGGTCCACTGTATCCATAATGGCAATTAATTCATCTTTAATTACATAGGAATTATAGGCCATGCCTTTTGGGACAATGTATTGGCCTTCAAATAAATCGATTTGATGGTCATTAACACCAACGTAATAAATATCTTTTGTCACTAATTTTTTCATAATTATTTCTCCAACCAAATTTTAAGTTTTTCATCGATTGAATCGACTTCAGAGCCCTTGCAGGCAAAGCCTGGCTTGATAACCGCGCCTCTTGCCGCGCCTTTAAGTTCCATTTCCGCCAAACCTAAAGAACCTTCTTCATTTGTGCAGAATGGATAGATGACTTTACCGATGAATTTATAATCTCTCACGAATGTAGCGACAACACGTGGATATGTTCTCCACCAGCATGGGAAACCTAGATAAATAACATCATATTCATCGAGATTTGGTAATGGATGAAGATATGGCACTCTTTCGCCTGTTTCATCTTCCCTTCTGGAACGTTTAACGCATTCATCATAAGAGAATGGATAAGGTTCCTCTGGTTCAATCTTGAACATTGGAGCGTTTTTCGCTTGTGAGATTTTCTCAGCGAGAATTTCTGTGAATCCTTTTTTAATGACTTGTGTTTCCCCGTTGACGGAGTTTTCGCCTATACGAGAAAAATAAACAACTAATGTTTTCATAATTATGACCTATCTATGTCCCTTCACTCACATTATGACAAATTAGTCATATTAAAGAAAGAGCAATGCTTCTAAAATATAAATATGTTGAACAAAATCGAGTATTTAAACCAGTTAGATATCAAAAAAGAAGTTTCTATTTTGTTAGAAAGCGCTTTTCCTATTGATGAAAGACCTCCAACAAAATATTTCTTTAAATCCTTAGAAAAGAAAGAGAATAATTTATTTGCGTATTATAGTAATAATACATTTATTGGTTTTAGTTTCTTAAGCTTTTATCAAGATGTGTGTTATATCTTCTTTTTAGCGGTCCCTGAAGCCTATCGTCATCAAGGCTTTGGTGGCCAAATTATCGAAGATATTAAAAAAGAGTATTCTGACTTAGTGCTTCTCCTTTGCTTTGAAGAAGTTGATCCAAAATACTCTAATTATGAAGAAAGAGTTAATAGACGTAATTTCTATTACTCACATGGCTTTAAGCCAAACAAATTAAAAACCAATGAATACGGAGTCATTTACGAAACCGCTTACATTGGTTCTCATCAAATTGATTTTTCTTCTTATCAGGAAATATTTGTTCTCGGATTTGGAGAACGTAATAGACCTTATATTAAAGAAGCTTAATTATTCAGCGTCAACGATTTTATTTTGTCTATCGCGTCTTGCTTGTTTATCAATAGCGACAATACCAACCGCACCACCTGCGACACCAAACCATGTGGAGGAAAGGACGCTGAAAACGATGGCGACGATGAGGCTCTTTTTAGTTGGGTTACGTCTAGCCGCACTAGAAACGATGCCACTGACTAAAGCCATAACCGCAAAGTATAAACAGACAAAGCCACCAGCGAGCATACCCGCTAAGTAAGCAGCACCGCCTTCTTTACTTTCTTCAGCGATCATTGGGAAGAAGCCAGCGCCAAAACCAATTAAGCCAAGGCCGAGCAACTATAAAGTGGCAAAAGCAATAAAGCATAAAACAATGCTGACTGTTAAAAATGTTCTTGATAATCTTTGCATAATAAATCTCCTTTTTAACGTTTATATTATAGACTATTGATAATATCTATCAAAGTTATTATTCCTTACTAAAATTGTGTCGTAGAAACAATAGCCACTCTTAGTGAGTGATTTTACATGATACATCGCTCTATCGGCTTTTCTATAAAGCGAGTCGGTATCATCGTCTTTTGTACCGAAGGCCACACCAATGCTGAGTGATTCTTTTGGTAATTTATCCTTTGTGTCTTTGGCTTCTTTTTCTATAGCTTCAAACTTTTTCACTAATTGTTCTTTGATGTCATCCTTATAATCAAAGATTAAAATAGCGAATTCATCACCACCGATACGGCAGATAAAGTCATTAGGAAAGTGTTTAGTTAATATACCACTGATTTTTTTCAGCATCTTATCACCAACATGGTGACCGTGATTATCATTAATGGCTTTAAAATCATCAAGGTCAATAAGGATAAAGACTGTTTTATCTAAATGCAAATCACGATAAATAGACTCATACCCCATACGGTTAAGGACACCAGTTAATTTATCGTGTTCAGCGATATAAGTCAGTTTTTCAGCGTTATTAATGCTGATTTCTCTCGCTTCGTTATAGGCCGCTACTAGGTAACGATATTCTTTTAAACCATGTGAACCGTCAAGGAATTCACGTTTAGAAATCTTACTAACGGCGTAATTGATTGGTTTCATTAAGCCATTTCTAATGAAAATAACAGCAGCGGTAAAGAAGATCGCTAAGACGATAATTAAGACTTGTTGACCGATTAATAAGCGGTTTAATTGGTCAGAAGAGTTAATCACATTCTTCTCTAATAAGGCATCGATGTTATTAATTGAGGCATTAATATTATTTGAGATTTTATGTTTTTGGTTTTGATAATCACTACCATAGACATATTCGATGGCTTTTTGTTTTTGTTCTTCAGCGCTTAAAGAAGCGTCCTCGCTCTTGAGTTCAAGAGTCATGACACGATTTTGGATTTCTTGGCAATACGATTTATTCGCCGCTGTGTCGTATTTATCAGGACTATAGTCCTTATTAAAAGCGACAATGGTTAAACGCATCGCATAATATTCAGTGTTTTCTAAAGCCACAGAACTATCGACAGCGTTATCTAAATCTTTGTAGGCTTGGATATCGCCGAGTTCATCGTGTAAAGATTTCAAAGCGTTTTCACGTCTTTTAGTGTCGATCTTTTCCTTGAAATAGTTAAAGACGAAATCATCTTCACCAGTGACAACAAAAGAGCGCGCTTGATCAGTGAGATAGTCACTAGCAAGTTGCACATCCATCGCTGATATCTTTAAGTCGACGTATTCTTCAGTGGTCTTTTTGACATTCTTGAATTGAAAGGCAAGCATGTATAAAGAGGCCACGAGAAGGCCAACAATCGCTAAACCAAGTCCTGCTAATGACCAGGCGATTGTTTTAACAGAAACGATTCTTTCTTGTTTAGTTTTCTTTTCCATAAAGAGCCCACTAAAATAACATTCTATTATAATAGCACTTATTTAAATGTGGTAAATATTTATTAAAGACTACTTACTAGCCCCTTTTTCTTCCACTAGGTCGCCCTTGAACCAACAGCCATACATGCCTGGTCCACAGCACACACCAACAATTGGGCTAATAATATATTCTTCAGTTTTAAGCTTTAATTCTTCTTCGAGACGTTTTTTAAGATAATCTTTGGCTTTTCCTGGCATTGTTTCCCCAATGAAAACAACGTCTGTAATACCTGGAACCATATGCTTTTTAACGTATTCAAAGCATTCTTCCATGGCTTTCATTGGGCCATGTACTTTCTTATAGGTGTAGTTATTGCCGTGGATATCCGCCATAATGAGAGGCTTAATGTTTAATGTGTCAGCAAAGAATGCGGCGGCACCACTCACTCGACCATAGGCTTTTAAATATTTAAGAGTGTCAATACTACCAACTTGATGGAAGTGTTGTTTGATTTCTTGAACATACTTATATGTCTCATTGATATCCAAGCCTTCATCTCTTTTCTTAGCTGCTTCAATGACCATTAAGCCCAATGCCATTTCTGCACGGCAAGAGTTGATAGAAAAGATTTGTCTATCTGGATATTTTTCTTCTAAGTCCTTTTTGACTAGTTCAAAAACACCACGTGTACCACTTAAAGCGTCAGTACAAGCGATATATAAAATATCGATACCTTTCTTTAGATAGTTTTCACACTTACTAGTAAACTCTTCCACTGTTACCAAACTAGTGGTTATCTTAACGTTTGGATCTTTAACCCATTCGTATAATTGTTCTCTTGAAAATTCTTGGTAATCTAAATCGCCATGTAGTTCACGTCCAGCGACATTTAACCCCATACGAAAGTATTCAATTCCGTATTTTTCCCTTAACTCCTTAGACATGCCTGAGGAGGTGTCGGTAAATATTTGAAAAGCCATAATATTAACCTCGCTCTTATTTATTAGGATAGCAAAAAGAGTTTATCTTTTTAAGAGGGATAATCATACAAATCGCAACATATGTTTATTCTTCTAAGCAAGATAAGCCATAGTTAAGGAAGCGAAAAAATTGATTTATATTATAAATTTGTTTAGAATATAAAAACGATTTATAAACTCCCATGCGTTCCATTCAATCAAAAACTACACTCCTTACCATCGCTGGCATTTTAGTCGCAATAATCGTGGCGACAATTATTTCAGCGATTTCTGTTCGAAATATTGGTATTGATTCCGCGAAACAAAACTTACAGCTTTTGTGTGAAGCGGGCGAAAAGAGTTTAGATTATTATTTTGAAAGCGTTGAGCAATCTGTCGAAACAGTTTCCACATATATTAAGTCTGATTTACTCACTATTAGTGATACTCAATTAAATGAACACATGAATAGAGCGAGAAATGTTTTTAACACCGCGGCTAATCAAACTAATGGAGTAATGACTTATTACTATCGTATTGATCCTAATTATTCCGAAACCGAGAAAGGTTTCTGGTATGTCAAAAATAAAGCTAACGAATTTATCGAACATGAAGTGACGGATATTAGCAAATATGACACACAAGACACTTCCAAACTTGTGTGGTTCACTGTCCCTAAATTCACTGGTGAAGCCATTTGGCTTAAGCCATATATTACAGACACAATTGAAGAACGTGTGATTTCTTATAACGTCCCTATTTATAAAGGCGATAGTTTTGTTGGTGTTGTGGGTATTGAGATTAGTTACATCACCATGAAAACCCAAGTCGATGCAATTAAATTACATAGCACTGGTTACGCTTTTATTGATGATGGTGAAGGCCATATTGTTTATCACCCTTATATCGATGTCCTTAATATGGATGAAAAAGATATTCCCACTATTCCTAAAGGCTTAATCTCCGATAAAAAAGTTGTCTCTTACCGCTATGATGGAGTAGATAAGATTGGTGTTTGGAGACCATTAAGTAATGGCACACGTTTAAATGTTGTCATTTCATTAGAAGAAGTGAATGGTCCATGGCAGCGTTTAATTATTCAACTAATTATTGCAGCGATTGTTGTTGCGGCAGTGTTTGCAACGTTAACAATTATCTTTGCAAGACGCATAACTAAACCATTAAGAGAATTAACTAACGCCGCTGAACAAATTAACGAAGGTAACTATAATGTTAAGTTAGATTATAAAGGCAACGATGAAATTGGTACTTTAACCACTACTGTGAACAGGCTTATCGAACACTTGGATGGTTATATCTCTGACCTTAACTCTTTAGCGTACGCTGATGCATTAACAAGCGTCCGTAATAAAGGTGCCTACGACTTATTCATGGAGCAAATTCAAAAGAGAATTAATGAAGGTGAAGATCCTAAATTCGCTATTGCGATTTTTGACTGTGATGATTTAAAGCATATTAATGATACTTATGGTCATGAAAAAGGTGACGTCTATTTAAAGAACTCATGTCATTTAATCTGCCGTGTCTTTTCTAAGAGTCCAGTCTTTAGACTGGGTGGTGATGAATTCGCGGCTATTTTGCAAGGTGAAGATTATTTAAATAGAGAAAAACTTAAAAAATACTTCATCGAAAAGAGCGCGGAAATATGTGCATTCGCTAAAGAGCCATGGGAAAAGATTAGTGTGGCAATTGGTCTAGCGGACTATAGCTACGCTGAAGATAAAGATGTTCACAGTGTCGCTAGACGCGCTGATCACTTAATGTACGAAGATAAGCACGCTAGAAAGCAGAATGATAATTAATTACCACAATTCTTTGTGATTGTAGATAGAATCTTTTTCTTCGTCGATATCGCGAAGCTTTTTCGCTGGATTACCAACGTAGATGCCACCACTTTCTAAGTCTTTTGTGACTACTGAACCAGCGCCTACGACAACGTTATCGTGAATTGTGACACCTGGAAGAATAGTTACATTACCACCAATCCAACAGTTATTACCTACGGTAATTGGTTTACCGTATTCCCTATCTGTTTCATAGCCTTTTTCTTCATCGAAATAGATTTCTCTTTCTTTCGCTACAAGTGAATGTAAAGCGGTAATAATTGAGATATTGGGGCCAAAGAAACAGTTATCACCAATGGTGACTGGGCAAACATCTAATATGACTAAATTAAAGTTAAAATAACAGTTCTTACCAATTGTTGTGTAGCAACCATAATCGACATAGACTGGTCCTCTCACAAAGAGGGTATCATCAGCGTTTGGAAAGATTTGTTTTAATACTTTTTGTTTATCAGGATGCGCTTCAGGAAGATTGTTATATTCAATGCATAATTTACTAGCTTCTAATCTCCTGTTATAAAGTTCAGGATAGATTGAATCATAGATCTTGCCTTGGAGCATTTTTTCTTTTTCGTTCATGCCAATATTATATCGCAATAATCTTAACTTAATGTTAATATTTTATTCGAGGATAACACTATGGGCTTTAAAGATTACTCAAACGCTAAGTATGGTGATGTTAAACAAAATCCAAGCCAGTTCTACACAATTTTAGATGAACGTCAAAAAGAATATAAAGAAGGTCTTGTGACAGAAAGACGTGATGCTTATACCGTTCTTCCTGATGTAGAAAGGGCAAAAAGAAAGATCCATTTCTACACTGTTATTAGAAACATTTTCCTTATTTTAGGTATTTTCTTTGTGGCGGCCGCAATTATTACCTTTGCGATTGCCTTACCACGCGTTGACGCTCATGCAGCGTGGTTCCCACCTCTAGCCGCGGGATGTGGATTAGCTTTTTTGATTGGCTTCTCTTTCTTATTAATCTCTCGTTCCGCACATGTCGATTTAACGAAATGTCGCCTTGTCATTCTTTCACAAGAAGACGAAGTGGAAAGTAATATTGAAGAATAAAAAACAGCCTAATGGCTGTTCTTTTTTATTTATTGAGAAATAACACCATTGTTTCCCCATCTAAATAAGTGCCATCTTTTAACTTTAATTCATGAGGAACATCACCAGTTTTCACAAAACCTTTTTTAGTGTATAAGTGTTTTGCTCTTTCATTAGCGGCGATGACGCCTAATTCAATCTGCTCCACTCCTTCACTCTTTTTAGCGAGATCAATCATGATGTCAAAGAGAAGTGAACCAATACCAATATTTTGATATTCTTCTTGAATAGCGATGCCAACACTGACACGGTGAGCATCCTTCACGTGTTTATTGAATCTTAACGCAGAATTACCAATGATTTCTCCGTTTAAATAAACGCAGAGCATATAATCCTTATTATTATAAAAAGAGCTAATGAAGTCTTCTTCTAACTTTATGTTTTGATAATACATATCGTAGTCTTCCGCTTCGCTTAATAAATAATGTGTAGATTTAGCGACTTTAACGACATGATTGAGCACCTGTAAAGACTCACTCACTTCTGGTGATCTAATAATAACCTTAAGGCTGTTTTTTAATGCGAACTCTTTTGCTTCGTAAATCATAAAATCGTTTCCTACTTATTTATAAACAATATCATACTCACTATTATTTTTATTTCACTAAAGATTATGTTTTTCTAAAATATTTTAGCAGTTGCCCATTCTTAAAACGTCTTATTAGTAGGAGGGACCAAGATATGAAATCCTTAAAGCCTCAAATTAAATTATTTTCTTTAGCATTAGCCCTTATTTCATTAAGTGCTTGTGCGATGAATGACAAAGCTGGATATTACTATAACGGCGAATCCTACGCAAGAACACCAGATGCGGCCGATTATTCTTATAAAGCTGAAGACGCAAGTGGCGATATGAGCCAAGCTGGAGCACAAAGCAGTAAGCCCACTATTCGTCCTGGACAATTAACATGTTCGGCTGTTAATGATAATGAAAAATACGATTATTGGTTAGATCTTCTTGGACTTAAAAACCAAAATCGTAACGATTTTACTAGATACAATGAGATGTATGGTTCATATTTCCGTACCTATCCACGTGTTAAATTAACTGTTAAAAATGGTAACGATATTTCCATCAAAGTGAAAGGTGAAGACAATAAGTTTTATGTTGATAATACAGAAACCGCTTATATCTTCCCAAAAGAATCAAAAGAAAGCTATGAAGTAGATATTTCTTATCTTGATAAGAATAATGAAAGAGTCACTTACTCCGCTAGTATCAAAAACAATGACGTTATCGATTTAGAAAATGAATTCACATTATCCAATAGAATTGAAATTATGTTCGTTGTTGACGCCACTGGTAGTATGGGCGATGAAATGAACTATATTAAGAGTGAAATTATCGATGTCATTGGGCAAGTCAAAGATAAGAATCCTGATTCCACAGTTAACTTAGCGATGATGGTATATCGCGATGTTAATGACTCTTATGTCACTAAGTATAGTGACTTCACCACTGATATTGAGGCACAACAAACATGGTTTGCTGCTCAATCAGCCTCTGGTGGCGGTGATACTCCTGAAGCTGTTGAAACCGCTTTAAAAGAAGCTGTTGAAAAGCAGTGGTCAGAGAATAGCACAAAGCTTATTATTCATGTCGCTGATGCACCAAGCCATGAAAAAGATATTGAAGAGTGGTCTAAACAAGCTTATAAAGCCGCAGATCAAGGCATCAAAATCATTACCGTCAGTGGTTCTGGCATCAATAAACAAACAGAATACTTATTCCGTTCTCAATCCTTAATCACTGCTGGTCAATACGTCTTTTTAACAAATGATTCCGGTATTGGTGGTTCACATATTGAAGCTTCTACAGACGAAGACCCATTAGTGGTCGAATATTTAAACGATTGTTTAGTTAGACTAATCAATGGTTACGCGACAGGTGATTTTAGAAAGCCTGTTCATTGGACACAAGCATAATTTATTCTAGCTAATCTCCTCTTGTGTCAACTTAAAACGAGCATCTCTCCCTAATGCTCGTTTTTTGTTATTTATCTTCGTAAATGCAGAATTTCATTTCGCGGTTGGCTTTAACTTTATATAAGGCTAAGTCCGCTTTCTTGAATAATTCAGAGTAGTTCTTTTCATGTCCACGGTAGACCGCAACGCCGATAGAAACACTGAATTTTTGTTTATCTTCTGGAAGTTTGATTTGCTCAGTTGTTTCTTTTGTGATTTCTCCCGCAATCTTTCTAGCGGTTTCTACATCATCATTATTTCTTAAGAAAATAATGAATTCATCACCACCGAAGCGACCAACGATTTCATGATTGAAGAATTTTTGTTTTAAATAACTACCTAAATCATGTAAGACGACGTCACCTGTATCGTGACCATATGTATCGTTGATGTTCTTGAAATAGTCAATATCAATAACATAAAGAATGCCTTTGTTATTAGAACTTAAAAGCATAAAGCTATTAATTTCTCTAGTCAGAGCGTCTTTGTTTTTAAGGCCAGTTAATTCGTCAGTGTCTTTTTGGATGTTAATCTTGCTGATTAAAACGAATTCTTTAATTCTAGAAGAATTGACTAAAATGTGAATTAAAATACCCACGAAAGTATAGATAATGATATTCACTAAGTCGGTTTGCCATGCATCTGGAGTTTTAACATAGTACATCCAAGTTAAGAAAATGGCGGAAGCAAGGACTAATTCTAAAGACATGAAGTATGGCTTATCCACCATAAATAGAGGCGTGATAAGTAAAAATGCGATGAAAGAAACCGCTGGTAATTCTGGTTTATTTTGCGCAATTAACGCCCCAAATAGGAACAACATGGATATCGTTAGATAGATTAATAATTGACCAATTAAAGAGTCTTTCTTTAGCAAGAAGAAGATTACAGTGACAATTAATGAATAAATAAAACCAAGTAAATAAAAGAGACGATTAGTGCCAACGAAGTCATTTAATAAAGAGACGATTACTAAAATACCAAGAGTGACATCAAGAATTAAATTAAGGATCTTCCACATTTCAAAGTTAGAGATATAAGCCGCTTTTTTGACTTTTTTGAACTCTTCTTTTTCAATGCCACAATAGCAAAAATACTTCCAAAATGTTTTAAATACCTTCTTCATATGTCGACCCCTTTAATGATTTATTAATCTACAATAAAAGCTCATCAATTAAAACAACTTTTTAACAAAGAACAACATGATTAATAAAACAGAGTTTTTATATTTTATTTAAGTTTAGTGTTTATACAATAGAGTAAAGATGAGAAAGCAACATAACTTTTTACCGTTCGTTTTAATCGGTTTTTACACAGTTTCTTTATGTAGTTGTGGTCAAAATTCTTCTAATACTTTAAGAAATCGACCAATCGTTTTTCATATTGGTGAAAAGACTGTTGAGTTCACTGAAGAAGATAATACTTACGAGCTAGGAAATCTTGATCAAGAGCACCACCGCTTTGCGGGTTGGAGCACTGATGAGACCAAAAATCATATCATTTGTGAAGATAAAGATGTAACTAAAGAGAAGATTAAAGACTATATTTATTCTTCTAGCAGTGACTGCTTAGATTTATATGCGGTTTATGCTGATATTATAAATGTCGCGTTTGTGATTGATATTAATAATGGAGCAAGCGCAGCGTTAGATTCTATATTAGAAAATACTTTAGTTGTTCCTGAACATCAAAAAGAAGGATTTATCTTTGAAGGATGGAGTAAAACTCAAGGCAGCACCACTATTGATTTAGGTGATGTTGCCACTGTGAGCTACGCTAGTATAGCGCCGATTGCCAATGGTTCTTACGAAATTAATTTCTATCCTGTTTATAGCCAAGGCACAAAAGATATTACTTTATACAATTACAGTACCGCTGATGAGATGGCGGAAATCCATATTGCTACAAACAATGGCTTAGCCATTGATGATCCTTCATTAATCAAACCTGATGAACATAAGGGTAAAGATGGTGAATTAGCGGTCTATGATTATGTCGGGGCCACTATTACTGTTAATCACTGTGAAGATGAATACGCTTTGAATGCGATTCCAGGTAAGGTCAAAGTGAGAGGTAACTATACTTCTTCATACGCTAAAAAGCCAATTAGAATTAAGTTTGATAGCAAACAAAAGATGCTTGGACTAAATAACAATAATAAATTCAAAAGCTGGGTATTATTAGCTAACTGGAAAGATACATCTCTTTTAAGAGACGCTAGTGCTTTCTATCTAGGTAACGCTCTAGTGGAAAGCGATGGCTATTACACTTCTGATTTTAGATTTGTAAAAGTTTATTTAAATGAACAATATAATGGCGTCTACCTTTTAGTGGAACAGCAAGAAATATCCTCTACTAGAGTCAATATTCCAGAATCAAAAAGCGCTTCTGATTCCGCTAAGACTGGCTATTTCTTAGAATTTGATGGCTATTATCAAAATGAACCAGATAACCAAAAGTTCACGGTTAATTTCAACGATGTGAGAACAGGTAATAACGGTTTTACCGTTAGTAACGACATCATGAACAACGAGCAATATGCCTTCATTAAGAAAGTTACACAAAATATTTGGAACGTTGTTTATGATGCGATAAAAAGATCGCACACTGATTTAACCACTAATCCATATCACACCATCGATGATAATGGAGATTATGTTGTTGATACCACTATCAAGACTAAAAAAGAAGCCGTTAGTAGAGTCATCGATATCAATTCTTTGGTGAACATGTATATTCTTCACGATATCTTACAAGACCGTGATATTGGTTTCTCTTCATTCTATTTCGCTTTAGATTTTTCTAATGCAGGAAACCATAAATTAACTTATACCGCACCATGGGATTTTGACTATGCTGTTGGTAACAATACATTTGAAAACGCTTTGAGAGCGAATTTAAATACTCAAAAGCTCATGAGCGATGGAAGACTCACTTATAGTGGTCGTAAATATAAATTAAAAGCCACTGCTTCTTTATCTAAAGGAGACTTTACCTTCTCCAATAAGGAAGGTTTATACTGCCAAAGAACTGATAATCCTTGGTTTGTGGTTTTTTCTAATGAGCAATGGCTTTGGGATATGATTTATGCAAGATGGAACGCTGCTAAAGATAAAGGTTTATTCACTGGTGTTTTAAATATGATTGATACAATGACCACAAAATACGAAGCAGATTATAACGAAAACTTCAAAAAATGGAGTCAATCTTTAGGCATCACTTTAAGCGCGATGCAGCCTGATATCGTCACTTATTTCGTTAATCAAAAACAAGCATCACAATATTTACATATTTGGTTAGAAGCTAGATTAGATGGCTTAAATACCGCTTATAAGAATAAAGCAAGCAAATAAAAAGCGTGCTATTAATGATACCCTTTCCTTCATGATCATCGGATTGGGCAAGTGGACTTCTTTTCTCATACCCCCACTCCCTATTAAGGATATGAGTAACGCCACCTCCGCCGGACAAGCACGCGTGCCCAGCGAAACATTTTGAATAATTCAACTACGACCTTTGGGTTAGTGGAAAGGAGAAGAATTTCTCTAACCAAAAGTGATAGCGTAATCATGTTAGCAAATCAAGTGTCACAAAATTGTCACACTGTAACATTTTTGGGATAAAAGAAATTTGACGATAAATAAAAAAGCGGTAAACCGCTTTTATTTTGCTTGTTCAATTTGTGCTTGGCCGGCTTTTTTCTTTTTTATTAGGTCAACAATGAACCAAATAAGGATCGCAGTAAAGGAAACAGATTGAGCAATAGAAATTCTAATGACCATTAAGTTATCAGCTTCATTTTCTTTATTGATGACATGGAGCATATTCACGATTGTGTTGTTCACAAAGTGATCACCCATACCCATATATAGATTACCAGTCATCTTACCCATCATAGCGAACTTAAAGCCCACTAAAGCGGATGTACCAATAAGCATCATAGATTCTCCGATGAATCCACCAGCGCTCTTATTGCCATCAATAAAGCTTCTTAATGGAGCCATGATATGCCATAAGCCAAATAGGATAGAGGCAATAATACCAGCGATAACGAATTTATATTTATCACTAAGCATCTTTTGGAATAAGCCTCTGAAGATGCCTTCTTCCATTAAGACGTTGATAATGTTACCGATAACGCAGATTAAAAAGAAGATGAAACCAGTGCGTTTAACTTCCTCACCCGCATCAACAGAATAAGCGGTGACATAAAGCTCCACTGCTTGTAAATTGTTAGAAGCGGCTAAGATAATGATTTCCACGCCATAGGCAATGATAAAGACAACAATTCCAAAGGCAAGACCTTTAAGAATGTCTAAGAATGATTTGCCTGTTTTAAAACCAACATCACTAAACTTGTAACGGAAAACAAATATCGCCGCTACTAATAAGCCAATACCAATAAGTTTATGAATGAAGGCCTCGCCAAAGAAAGTTTGATCCGTACGAATAACAAAGTATTCTAAGGCACGGAAAGCAAAACAAATCACATAGATAATTAATACCGCAAGGATGGTTTTTAGTTTTGTATTTAATAATTTAGATTCGTTCATAATTTTTCCTCATAGCCTCACTATTTTATCAATTAATTATAACATGTCTAGTAAAACTATAAGTTTTATCGAATTCTCAAAGAAGACCCCTATCTTCTATAAGTGGGGAGGATGTCACTACCAACCCATATCCATAAGCCAAGTATTTAATAATCTTTCTTTCTCTTTTTGCTCCAACTTATTGTTAGCGAATTTATATTCACCAGCAATTTGACCATCAACTATATAAAGGATTCTAGTGCATCTTGCCGCCACTTTAGCGTCGTGAGTGACCATCATGATTGTTGTGCCTTCATCATTTAATTTGCATAATTCATCCATGACTTCTTTAGAAGATTGTCTATTTAAAGCGCCTGTTGGTTCATCAGCAAATAAAATGTCTGGATTATTAATCATACTTCTAGCAATACACGCTCTTTGAAGTTGACCACCCGATACTTCATTAATATCATTATCGGCAATTTCTATAATGCCAAGCTTTCTCATTAACGTTTCCGCTCTTAATAGTTTTTCTTTACGGGAAATTGTTTCTTTTTTGCTTTCAATAGAAGGAAGCAAGATGTTGTCCAAGATGGATAAGTTTTTCATCATAAACATTTGTTGGAAGATGAATCCCATTTTATTAAGTCTTAATTCAGATAATTCGTTCTTACTCAATTTAGAAATATCTTTTCCATCAAAAATGACCTCACCAGAAGTGATCTTATCCATTCCAGAGATGCTGTAAAGCAAAGTACTT
>JBGUGI010000079.1:0-3271 GCA_045111495.1 Bacilli bacterium
ATCTTATGGAGATGTTCGATGCGGGCTTCTACTTCTGGAGCCACCTTACCTCCTAAGATGTAATTATCTAAATCTTTATAGGTCACACCCATTTCAGTTTCGTCGGTTTGACCCTCAAATAATGATGCGGTTGGTACTCTTTCAGCGAGATAATCGCTAATGCCTAGTAACTTACTAGCTTCCACGACTTCTCTTTTGAGCAAATGAGCTATTGGTAAGATATCACAAGCCCCATCACCATGTTTGGTGAAGTAGCCAGTATATCTTTCGTCAGCGTTATCAGTGCCGATGACTAAGCCGTTATACTTTTGGGCATAGGCATATAATGTGCTCATTCTTAAACGAGCTTTAAAATTACCTAACGTACTTCTATCGAAAGTCACTCCAAGAGCTTCGTTAGCCTTGATGAAACTCTTGAAAGTTTCAGAATTATCGACCACAACATAGTTGAGATCTAATTCTTTTGCCAATTGTTTAGCGTCTTCCTCATCTTGTTTTAAACTATCTATTGGAAGGATTAAGCAGAGTAAGCGGTCTTTACCGACAGCGTTTCTCGCTAAAGCGGCACACAAAGAGGAATCAACACCACCAGAGATACCTAAGATATACTTTTGGCAATGTGTTTTCTCTAAGTATTCCTTTAAAAACTGTTCGACAACTTTCAAATACGATTCTAATTTCATAATTACCTCACGTATTCGAATTCAAAGTCATCTAAGATGACTGTATCTCCATCTTCTGCACCACGATTTTCTAATTCATCATCGATGCGAAGAGAGCGAATCTTACTCATTAAGACCATCATACCTTCATCAGTGGAAATGTTGGTCATCTTATAGAATTTAAGAATCTTATCACCTTCAATAGACCAAGTATGAGCATCAAGTCTTCTGATGGTGAAGTATGGTTCTTCATCTTCAAGAGTGTAAGTCTTATGATCCAAATCTTCCTCTTTTTCATCATAAAGTGGGAACAATGGAGTATCTTTTAAGACTTCTGCACATTTATATAGTAATTTATCAATATTCTCTTCGAGAAGAGCACTAATTGGGATGATTTCTTGACCAATTTGTTTCTCTAATTTCTTAAGCTTTTCTTGAGCGCCTTCTTCATCCATCTTACTAGCAACAATAATTTGTGGGCGTTTATCTAAAGCAAAGCCATACTCTTTTAATTCTTGGTTAATAATTTTGTAATCTTCATATGGATCTCTACCTGTTTCAGATAAATCAATCACATGAACGATGACACGACATCTTTCGATATGTCTAAGGAACTGTAAGCCTAAGCCTTTACCTAAGTGAGCACCTTCAATAAGTCCTGGTAAGTCCGCCATCACGAAGGAGCTACCATCTTTCACGGAGACCACACCAAGGTTTGGTGTAATTGTGGTAAATGGATAATCAGCAATCTCTGGTTTAGCCGCACTCACTACACTTAGAAGTGTAGATTTGCCAACACTTGGGAAACCCACTAAACCGACATCGGCTAATAACTTAAGTTCTAAAATTAATCTATGTCTTTCGCCTGGTTCGCCGTTTTCCGCAATCTTTGGGACACGATTAGTGGAACTCTTGAAACAAGAATTACCTCTACCACCACGGCCACCTTTAGCGACTCTAATCATCTTGCCATCTTCATTTAAGTCACCTAAGAACTCTTTGTCTTTTTCTAAATAGACAACTGTTCCAATTGGGACATCAATGATGACATCTTCTGCGTATTTGCCGTATTGATTCTTGATGCCACCTTTTTCACCATCATTAGCGATGAATGTTTTACTGTGACGGAAATTGAAAAGAGTGTTAATGGTTTTACTCGCTCTTAAAAAGATTGAGCCACCACGACCGCCGTTACCACCAGCAGGTCCACCTTTAGCAACATATTTTTCACGTAAAAAGGCAATGGCGCCATCGCCACCTTTACCACTTCTTACTTCAATAATTGCACGATCAATAAACATAATACTTTTTACTCTCTTTTCTATTATATAAGAAAAGCATACAAAAAGACCACTAAATTGTGGTCTTAATGTTTAATTTTGTCAATTATTCTTGTGGAACGACTTTCACGACAGTTCTGTCTTTGCCAGAACGTTCATACTTCACAACACCATTACATGTGGCGAAGATGGTATCGTCTTTACCTTTTTTGGTATTAACACCTGGGTAAATTCTTGTTCCTCTTTGACGGTAGATAATGCTACCAGCATGGCACCATTGTCCATCAGCGACTTTTGCGCCAAGTCTACGACCAGCAGAATCACGTCCGTTTTTTGTGGAACCGACACCTTTTTTACTAGCAAAGAGTTGGAGATTTAATTTAAATAACATCTTTATTTCCTCTTTTCTACCGAATTACTTATCGGTTTTGATAGCGATGAATTTAGGATTTTCTTCTCGTATTGTGTTTAACCCACAAACGATTGTTTCAATCACTACTTCATCATGCGCATCTAATGGACGTTCACTTTTGAAATAAGCATGTCCTTCTTCTAACTTGATTTCGTAATCGCTTACGTTAACTAAGTTATTGAATCCTCCAGTCACAACCGCACTCACAGCAGCGCAGATTAGATCTTCACCATGTGGGGCGCTATTAGCGTGACCCTTAATTTCTAAGAAATTAATTTGATTGTTAGATGCACGGCCAATTATCACTTTAATCATGATTAGGCATTGATAGCTTCGATTACTAAGCAAGTATATGGTTGACGATGACCAATGGTCTTGTGTTCGTTAGCCTTTGCTTTGTACTTGAAGACGCGGATTTTTTTACTTTTGCCTTGTTTTTCGACTTTAGCAGCAACGTTAGCACCTTTGATGTATGGGTTACCAACTTTGACAGCTTTGTCTCCGATTAAGAGAACTTTGTCGAGGGTGATTGTGGCACCGACTTCGGCATCGAGTTTTTCGACGTAGATTTTGCTACCAACTTCCACGCGAACTTGTTTTCCACCAGTTTCAATAATTGCGTACATAATGTCCCTCCTTTTTTCGTCACTAAGTACTCGCTATGAAGGTACTTTAATAAGTTTATTAACCTTTTCTATGCGGTTGTAGCTAGTGAGGCGACAACGCAAGTAATATAACATAAGTTATAATGCGCTTCAATAGTAATTTTCGTTATTTTCATCCTTTTTGAAGCATTTCAAGACTTTTTCGTGCAGGAAAGAATAATATCCCGTCGGAGAAATGATGATGTGATCTAACATTTTTACATTCAAGCTTCTAGCTTTTTCTGCGATCTTTTTTGTCAAAGAGATATCAGC
>JBGUGI010000080.1:0-3414 GCA_045111495.1 Bacilli bacterium
CAACTAATTTAACACTTGTTTCAGAAAAGGCCCAATCAGGATGAGCTTCTTTAACGCCTTCAATGGATTCTTTAACGTTTGCAATACCAACACTTGTCTCAAAGAAGATCCAACCAAATGCAAATACACCGACAATTGCAGCGATGCATAGTGCCACACGTAATTCTTTCCAAAGAACACGTTTGAAGTCGCCTCTTCCAAATTCATCCAAAGATATAGAACGGACGATAAGGGTAGTGGTTTGACCACCTGCGTTACCACCAGCATCAGTCACAAGAGACATAAAAAATGATAATAAAGTTAAGGAAGCAATCGCCCCTTCAAATCGAGAAATGATTAAAGTGGAGAACATTTGTAAAATAATTAAAATGATAATCCATGGTACACATTTCATTACTAATTTAAGGACAGGAGTCTTTAAGTAAGGCTCGTCCATATTAGAGATTTGATTTAAGTGAGCGATATCTTCAGTCGCTTCTTCAACGATGATGTCGACCACGTCGTCGATGGTGATGATACCAATGATTTTGTTTTCATTGTTCACAACCGCCATAGCGTTAAGGTCGTAACGTTTGAACATATTAGCGACTTCTTCTTGGTCATCGTTAACATTACATGTGACAAAGTCACGGTCCATGATTTCAGAAAGGACTTCATCTTCATCGGCAAAGATTAAATCATCCAAGTTAATGGTACCTAAAAGGTTACGCTTGGAGTCTCTAACGAACACTGTGTAAACAGTTTCGGCATCTTTACCACGTTTACGAATAATCTTGAGAGCATCTTTAACAGTCAAGTCATCTTTCATATCGAGATACTCAGTGGTCATTACTGAACCAGCAGTGTTCTCTTTGTAGTTTAAAAGGTTATTGACGTCTTTTCTTAAATCAGCAGGACATGCTTTAAGAACTCTTGCTACAACATTAGCAGGCATTTCTTCCAATGTATCGACGATATCGTCAGCGAAGGAGTTCTCTAATAAATCAATTAATTGCTTATCTGTAAAAGCATTAATGATCATTTCTTGTTGTTCACTTGTGAGTTCTGTGAAGAAATCACCAGTGTATTCACTTGGAACTGTACGGAAGATATAAAGAAAAACCGCCGCATCATCGACTTCGTCTAATGCTTCAGCAATATCGATGTTAGGAACTGTTTCAAAGATTTCTTTAATTTCTTTAGCGTTACGATTCTTAACAGCGGCAAGAATACGATCAGTTAATAATTCTTCGATGATTTCTTCCATGAAATTTTCCTCGCCTTAATTTTGCACGATAAAAATATTATTGCAACAAAAAATAAACTTTATTTCATTTTTAATGAATTTTATTTGGAACTTTGCTAGAATACTACTCGCAAGAAAGAAGGCAATTTCATGAAAGAAATTTTAGTTGAAACAAGTGCTCGTCACATCCACGTGACAGAAGAACAATTCAAAATATTATTTGGCGCTGATGCTAAGTTAGAAGTTAGAGCGCCATTATCCCAACCAGGTCAATTCGTTTCTTTTTCCCGTTTAGACATCGTTGGTCCAAAGAAGACAATTGCTAATGTCTCCATCCTCGGACCTTTCAGAAAAGCGGGTCAAGTCGAAGTTAGTGCTACTGATGCAAGAACATTAGGTGTTCCAGCCGTCATTAGAGAATCTGGTGATTTAGCCGGTACCCCAGGTATCAAATTAGTTGGTCCTGCTGGTGAACTCGAATTAGCAGAAGGCTGCATCGTTGCAAAACGTCATATTCATATGACACCAGCCGATGCCAAAGAATTCGGCGTTGAAAACGGTCACATCGTTAAATTAGAAGTTAACTGCCCAGGCAGAAGCTTAATCTTTGGTGATGTCGTTGTTCGTGTAAGAGATGACTTCGCTTTAGCTTGCCACATCGATACCGATGAAAGCAATGCAGCGGGCTGTGCTGGTACAGTTTACGGTAAATTAATTAAATAATTATGGAAAAAATCACATTCAAACCAAATGGTGTTTGCTCTAGAGAAATGATTATTGAGCATGAGAATGGTGTGATTATGCACGCGACCATCGTTGGTGGATGCATGGGTAACACACAAGGCTTGTGTCGTTTAATCGAGGGCATGAAGATTGAGGATGTGATTAATAAATTAAAAGGTATTAAGTGCCGTGGCTCTAGAACAGGTGAAACATCTTGCCCAGATCAATTAGCCATTGGCCTTGAAACAAATAGATAATTATTTATCGTTTCATTTGCTATTTTGCACAAATAGCCTATAATAATCGTGCTTATCAAGAATCGCGTAGCAGAAGATGAAATAACGCGATAGCAACTCTCCCGTCGAGTAAGTGCTCTCTTCTAGCAAGGTTCCCACAACCTTGAGCGATAAGTTGAAGGAAAAAAAGAATGCCCTTCCATGAATGTGGGAGGGCTTTATTTATACGGAGATATGTTATGGAAAAAGAAAAGATCTTATTTACTTCAGAATCAGTGAGTGAAGGACACCCTGATAAAGTGTGCGATCAAATTGCAGACGCTATTTTAGACGCTTGTTTAAAAGAGGATAAAAACGCGAGAGTGGCTTGTGAAGTCTTCGCTAGCAACAATTTTGTCTTAATCGGTGGAGAAATCACATGTAAAGTCCAACCAAATTACGTTCAAATCGTCAAAGATGTCTTAAAAGATATTGGCTATGATAGACCAGAACTCGGTACAGACTATCACGATGTTGAAGTGATGGTGAAGGTTAAAGAACAATCACATGATATTTCCATTGGTGTCTCTCAAGCTAAGCCAGAAGATATCGGTGCGGGTGACCAAGGTATTATGTTTGGTTATGCCTCTAATGAAACCGAAGGATATATGCCTTTAGCGATTTCTATTGCCCACAAATTAGTGAGAGAAGCGACCGCTCAAAGAAAAGCGGGTGTCTTTAAACACGCTCGTCCAGATATGAAGTCACAAGTGACTATCGATTATACTGATCCAAATAACATTCGTATTGATACCATCCTCATGTCCATCCAACACGATGACAATATTGATTTAAATGAATTCAAGAATTATGTCGTGGAAAACATCATGAAGAAAGTTGCTAAATCATTTGGCTTAAACACTGACTTTAAAGTTTACTTTAACCCAACAGGTAAATTCGTCATTGGTGGTCCAACAGGTGATACAGGCGTGACCGGACGTAAAATTATTGTTGATACATATGGTGGCACATGTGAGCACGGTGGTGGCGCGTTTTCTGGTAAAGACCCAACCAAAGTCGATAGATCCGCAGCCTATATGGCAAGATACATCGCTAAAAACTTATGCGCGGCTGGTGTTGCTAAACGCTTAAGAGTGCAACTTAGCTATGCTATCGGTGTTAATAAACCATTATCTATTAACTGCCGTACTTACAAAACATCGCATTATAGTGATGACAAAATCTTACGTG
>JBGUGI010000081.1:0-7970 GCA_045111495.1 Bacilli bacterium
ATCGTTGGCAATATTAGAATGGGCTTTGGCCACTACCGCATCTCCATTGCTATGGCCAGTGCGGCTAGAGCGTTAGGCTATAAACCATATTGGTTAGATTTAGCCTCATTCGACGCTACTGGTAGCAAGATGATTAGAGAACAAAATGATATGTACTCTTTAGCGTCTCGTATTTCACAAAAATCTAAATTATTTAACAAGATTGTTTGGGAACCATTAAATTCTGAAGGTTTTAAAAAGATTACTTATAACGCCAAAGATCAAAAGAATAGCGAACTCTTAGTGCCTATTTTTAAGCACATTGATAAAGATATTCCATATATCGCCACTCACGTGTGGCCAAGTCAAGCCGCTGTTCATGCGGGTATGACACACGTTGTCAACGCTATTCCAGATAACTGGCCAATGGGTTTACACCTTTCTGAAGGTGCGATTCACACTGTACAAACACCATTTGCCTATTTTGGTTATAAGACATTAAACGGTTTTGATAAAAAACCACTTAACGGCATTCCTGATGAAGAGTTAAAAATGGTTGGTTGTTTTATTGACCATGAACTATTAGTGGACTTAGAAAACGACAATAAACGTCGTAAAAGTAGAATCGCTAATGGTAAACCATTACGTATCTTAATGACTGTTGGTGGCGCTGGTGCGGGATTTGATATGTTCTTAGCGATGGTTAAGCATCTCATCCCATACGTTAAAGAAAACAAAGTTGCCCTATTCATTAACTTCGGTGACCACGCTGATGTGTATAACAAATTATGCGATAAGGTCAAAGGTATTCAAACCACCAATTTCTTCAATCAATACGAACATTTAAAAGCCTTTGTTAACAACATTAAAGAAGGCGATGCTTCAGGCATTTACTGCATTTATAACAAAGATATCTTTGAAGCAGTTTATAGCACTAACTTATTAATGCCTGTTTCTGATTTACTGGTTACAAAGCCTAGCGAGCTTGCATATTATCCAATACCAAAACTCTTTATGCGTCACATCGGTGGCCATGAAGTCTATGGTGCGATTAACGGGAGGGAGAATGGGGATTCCACTCCTGAATGTCCAACAAAGAAGGAAGTTAACGCGATGCTCGACCGTCTCATTAGCGACAGGGAGCTCATTCCTCATATGTGTGATAGGATTGATGAGCTAAAGAGAAACGGCCACTATAACGGAGCGTATGAATGCGTGAAACTTGCCGTTGGTAAAAAGTAAGACTTGTTGGTTTTGTTTCTAATTCGAAAAGGATCATGTTCACTTGATGGCATGATTCTTTTTTTCTAGAAATAATCGTTACTAAATATACTTTTTTGTATTGTTTTGACCCCCTATTTATTGCTGAAAAGATAAAAGGGTCCGATATTTATTTATTTTAAAAATATTTAATATAGAATAATGGCTTGAAAGGGGACGTATATATGAGCGTACTAAAAGTTGAACACGTGACGAAGGAATTTAATCTCACCTTCAAACAAAGACAAAAACAAAAAACAAACGCAAAAACATTAGTCGCTGTTAATGACCTATCTTTTAAAGCAGAACCAGGTATTATTTATGGTTTATTAGGTCCTAATGGCGCAGGTAAGACCACTACTTTAAGAATGATTGCCTCATTAATCAAACCTAAAAGTGGTTCGATATATTTAGACGATAAGGAAATCAATGAAGATATTTATGCATATCGTAAAAAGATTGGCTTCTTAACTAGTGAATTAAAACTTGATGGTTTTTTCACTCCTGCTGACACGATTACCTATATGGGTAAGTTATACGGGATGAGTGACCAAGAAATTAATTTAAGAAAGAATACTTTATTTAGATCATTTGGTATCGATTCTTTCCAAAACACTCCTATTAAAGATTTATCCACAGGTATGAAACAAAAAGTTTCATTAGCCATTTCTTTATGTCATGACCCAGATGTAGTCATCTTTGATGAACCAACGAATGGATTAGACGTTATCGCTGCAAGAGACGTTGAAGATTTCTTAAGAGAAATGAAAAAGCAAAACAAAACTATCATTATCTCCACTCATATCTTCTCTTTAGTGGAAAAGTTATGCGATAGAGTGGGTATTATCATTAAAGGTAAACTCATCTGTGATGATGAATTAAAAAATATTCAAAAGAATGGTTCTTTAGAAGATGCCTTCTTCAAATTATATGAGGAGGTCAATCAAGATGCGTAATGTATTAACTATTTTCCTTAAGGAACTTAAAAGAGTGTTCACTGATAGAAGAATGCTTATCAGCTTATTCTTACCAGGTGTTCTTATTTATATCGTTTACTCTGTGATGGGCACAGTGATGAGTAAGGCAATTACTAGCTCTTCCACTAAAAACACCACTTTCCAAGTTCTTTACACAAATAACTACAGTAACGATCCTAACAAGATCAAACCACAGTTAATCACCTTCTTAGAAACCGCGATTAACGGTGGAGAAAACAATAACAAAGTTGAATCTAAAGAAATCACTTTAGCGGATGTTGATTCTTATAAAGAACAATTAAAAGAAGGCAAATATGATTTATTAGTCACCTACACTAATAACTTTGAAAACACTCTTGCCGATAAATCAGCAGGTAGCAATATCAATATTTTCTATAACGGTGATTCTAATGCCTCTAGTGATTTATATAACTTTGCTTCACAAATCGTTGGTAGTGTTTACACTAATTACACTGTTAACTTAAATGGACAAGTTGCTCCTAACGTTGGTGAAAAAGATGCGATGGCCATGAAGATTGCCGCAATGATTATTCCAATGGTCACTATCTCTATCTTATTCTCCACTGTTATCAGTTTATGCCCTGAAGCTATCGCGGGTGAAAAAGAAAGAGGTACACTTGCCGCCTTATTACTCACACCAATTAAACGTAGTGAGTTTGTCGCTGGTAAAGTCTTATCCTTATCCGCTACTGCCATTGCTTCTGGTACTGTCTCATTTACTGGCTTAATCTTATCCTTACCAAAACTCATGGGTGGATTTAATATCTCTATCTCCCCTGTTGATGGATTATTGCTCTTCTTATTAGTGGTCTCAGTATTATTGTTGTTTGTCGCTATCGGTGTCTTTATCTCCGCTTTAGCGAACTCTGTTAAAGAAGCAGCGGGTTACTTATCACCAATCATGATTCTCTTTATGGTGTTTGGTATGGCTCCATCGTTATTTGGTTTCAATCAATGGTATTTATCATTTATTCCAATTCTTAACGTCTGCGTGTCTATTAATGCCTTATTAGTGGGCGCTCCAAACTTATTAATGTTCTTTGGTATTACCGTTGCCTCCACGATTGTCTACGCTGGATTATTAATGTTTGCGGTCACAAAGCTCTTTAATAAAGAGAGAGTGGTCTTAGGACAATAATTGATATTTTAAAAACAAAAGGAAAGCACACCCTCGCGAGTGTGCTTTTTTACACATATCAGTAATTCCCCTAAAACTCCCTAATTAAGAAACTAAGATATGTTGTAAATATTAACTATGGTGAACTCCAGAAGAGTCCGCTGTATAACCAGAGACAGAGAAAGTAACTAATCCTGTTGTGGCATTAACTGTCGCTGTGCCAAGATAAGTAATTGCGCCATTGTAGATTGTCCAGAATTGAACGTTTGAGTCTAGCAATACATAATTACCATTAACTTGTTTTGCAACGTCTAAATTATTATCAACGTAGAAAACGATGTCTAAGACAGTACCAGCTTTAGTACGATGCCAGAATTCATTGATAACATCGCCCTCTTGTTTATCTTTTAACGAATGGTAAACGTAGAATTTTCCGGTGTTTTTACTATCCCAAACCATGGAGTCAGGACGTGTATTATCAGTACTACCACTACCAAATTCATATAGTCTAAATGTTGATGGTAAAGTCACGATTTCCAATTTAGTGCAGTTAGAGAAGTAGTTACTTTGGTCGCCAGCGCCTTTGGTGAGATATCGACCACGCCATTGGCAATTACGTACAGAGAAAAATACTGTCGTTAATTCGGAACAATATCTAAATTGTGCACCAGTGGTATTAGTAGCTGCCACAGCATCGTTAGTGTATTTTCCACCACGTTCGAATAGAATCGAAGTCGAATTAATGGTAATCTTTTTTATTTTGGAACCATAGAATGCAGCAACACCAAGATTGGTTACATGAGCAGGTAAATCAACAATGCTATTTGTACATATTGACGCAGTATTGCTAACTGCAGCTGAATCGGTTTTATATGAGCCTTTATCCATTGTTGCAAGCATACTGAAGGCGTGATGGCCAATTCTTTCAATTTGAGTGAACTTTGTAAAATCAAAATTATTAAGAGAAGTACATAAATGGAATGCATAGTCACCAATTTGTTTATAGCCACCTGAATGACCATCGTTATTCAAATTAGTACCTTCATCTGATGCAAATGAGTCTAAATACGCTAAATCTGCTTCAGCAGTAACAGTCTGTAAATTGGTGCATGATTCAAAGCTAGCTTTTCCAATTTCCGCTGTTTTTGCTGGGAATGTAAATGAATTGTTTCCAAAAGTACATCCTTTAAATACTTCCTCACCAAAGTAAATCTTAGCGGAGCTACCGAAATTAAAGAGATTAGAAGGAATTGTAGAACGGCGGAATGCGCCATTTAAATGTACAGTACCTGTGACATATTGGAAATCAAATGAGGCAAGACTTGAGCAATCCGCAAAAGCATCGCTTTCAATTGTGAAATCAGCAACTTCTGGCGCAATAACTGTGGTAATACCAGTATCCTTGAATGCTTCAGCAGCAATATGACTATAACCAGTGTATCTGAGGTCTAATTCGCCTACAGCACATGTTTTAGTAGCACTTGCATCAGCGTTGGCTGGAACGATAAATCTTGTATTAGAACCAATGTGCGCAAATAAACCTGCTGGAAGAGTTCCACCAATGATTTGTGGAAGTTGAATTTCAACTAATTGTTCACAGCCAGCGAAAGCATATTCAGGAACGGAGAAGGAACCAGAGTTACCTAGTGTAATCGCTTTCAATGAACATGTCTTGCTAACGAAGTTATAGAAAGTATTTAAGTAAATCTGATCTTCAATACCAGAAATAATTGGTTGGGTTATTGCTTCATTGCACGAAGAACCAACGACTAATGCATCAATCCAGTAGCCCATTTTATAGGCACCATACAAGAATTTGTTCGCATTAGCACTACCATCGAATTGAATATAATTCTTACCAGGAACAACAGTGACTTCGCTTGAAGTGCACATCTTATCAGCACTATCACGGTTTAAAACCAATAATAATGTGGATTTATTGTAGTCAACAGCGGAAGTAGAATACAAAGCTGTTGTGTAGGTATTTGATGAATCATGAGTTGTATATGTTGTGGTTGTATAATATGTGGATGATGTTGCGTTATTACCAAAGGTAATTTTTCTTAACGCAAAGTTGTTTGTGAAGACAGAAGTTACTCCATCGTTAGCGTTTGTGTTTTCATAGAAGACACATGAAACAGGAATATTAAGGAATTGTTCAATATTACAGAACGCAAAGGCGTGTTTGCCAACTGATGTTAATGATGAAGGCATGATGTAATTGCCGTTAGAGTTGCCATTAGCAGGATTATAGGAGTAAAGATTAGTTACTCCATAAGCACGCATAAAAGCATATTCTTCAATAGAAGCAATTGTGTTAGGCACTGAGACCGCAGTAAGGTTTTTGTAATTGCTATAGTTTTTATAACTATTTCCATCGCAATAAGCAGCACTGAAAGCAGAAGCACCAATCGTATCAACTGTAAAGCTAACGCTATTAGAGTTGGTGACTGTCTCTGGAACAACGGCTGTACCATTAAAATCAGTACTGTTTTGATAGCGGTCAAATAAGTATTTGGTCATGGTCGCTTTAGTGCCATTACCTGTGCCAGTCACGAATGCGCATTTATCGCTGATCACTAATTCTTTTGAATTACCTGTACCAACTTCTACGTCAATACCATTAACTGTTTCTTTATAAAGAATTTGATTATAAATTGGCATTTTTTGGTCTAGACCAAATTTGTTTCCATCAGATTCAAACCAATAACCAGTATAAACACCAGAACTGTTTGCTTCTTCGTGACCGATAGCACGCCAATCTTTGACACGATTATCGGTAATAGCAAAACTACTAGAACTAGGGTTACTAATACTATTTGAAGCATAATTAGATACGCTTCCTTTCATTTTGTTGTTTTCAGTTCCAGAGAAATAGATAGCACCACGGGAATTACCTTGGAACGCATAATTCTGGATGTATAAATTTGTGTATTTATTTGGTAAAACGAGTGTTTGAAGAGCTGGGTCTCCTAAGAAGTCATTAGAGCCTTTACCAGATGACCAACCAATGGCTGGTTGATATAAGCCACCATCGGTGTGGAAAGTAATACTACTACCACATCTTTCTTCGAACACTACTGTTCTTAAAGATCTGTTATATAAGAATGTTTGAGATGGTATAACTAAGTTAAAAGTATTAGGGTCAGTGGTAGTTGGAGTACTTTGGACGTAGCTCTTTTTGCTGCCTCTGAAAATAACTTTTTCAATAAGAGGACAGTTTTCAAAGGCGCGGGTACCAAAGTTAGCGTCTCCACTTTCTGCTCCGCCTAAATTGTATTTTGTATTATCAGTTCCGTTGACACCAAAATGTTTAAAAGTACGTGGGAAAATAAGAGTGGTTAAATCATAATTTTTAACACCTGCGGATGTGAAACGTTCTTTATAGTTGTATCCAAGTTGAAGGAAGGCTTGACGACCAACCACTTCTAATTCAGATTCCTCATCATCATAATCCCAAACAAAATCATTAACCGCTTTGAAATTATTGAAAGCACTGCTACCAATAGCTTTGATGGAATATGGTAGGTAAAGCTTTTTGATGCTAGCCTTTTTTGGCATACCGTCAAAAGCGTTTTTACCGATGACTTCTAAGTCAGTAATACCATTAAGAATAATTCTCGCAGTTGGACTATTGACACCCTCATCTAAAGTACAGTGTGTGTTATCGTCAACAACTAATAAATTAGTATAACTACTATCAAACATTGAAGCTTCGATTCTTTTTAATGTGACTGGTAAATAGATACGTATAAGTTGCGCTTTAACGGTTTGTAAAGCGTCTTTAGCGATTGTTCTTACTTTATTACCAGAACCGCTTGGAAGTTCATTAGGAAGTGAAAGGAATCTAACTGGAGCATCATCAATTTCAGTTGGTCCGATGTATGAAGAAATTTCTACTTCACCATTTTCTGTGGTGTAGATCCAGTCATTATCATAGGCAACGCCTGAACCCGCAGGAGTTGTGTGATAGACGTATCTATTGTCACCTACGTCAGAATTACCAGGATTAGTGTATTCATTCTTGCAGTTCCATTTAACGTTTCTCGCTAAGCCTCTCCAAGTATTAATGTCGGTTTCATTACCAACGAGGTAGAACTCTAAGTTTGTATTACAGTTTTCGAAAGCCTTTTCTTCAATGATACCGATAGGCTCTTGGTTTTCATCTTTAGCGAAGAATGAGCTGGAAATATAAACTTTCTTTAATGCTCTACAGCCTTGGAAGGCACGTGAACGAATAGCGGTAATATTCATAAACGCTAATGTGGAGTATAAGGAAATACAGTTATAGAAAGCTTCGTATTCAATTTCTTGAATTGATTGAGGAAGCACTAATTCTTTTAAAGCCACACAGTTGAAGAAACAGAATGATGGAATAGTTGACAATGTGGAATATGTTCTTTCTCCTTCATTATTATCGATAACTTCAGAGCAAGAACAGGCAGAAGAAGCATCAGAAGTTGTACTACTGTTTTGAATAGCAACTTTTGTTAAACTCTTGCATGAGTAGAATGCGCCTTCACCAATTTCATTAACAGAAGCAGGGACTGTTAAGGAAGTAATCTTACTTCCTAAGAAAGCTTCATAGTCAATAACAGTAATGGAGCTTGGAATAT
>JBGUGI010000082.1:0-6340 GCA_045111495.1 Bacilli bacterium
TTTAAAAAGAGCCTCTGGTTATTTCGGTAGCAAACACTTATTATTCAAAACTGCGAAAGAACAAGTCATGCACAGCTTACGCTATGCATACATCTCCCGTAGAGACAGAAAAAGAGATTTCCGTAAATTATGGATCAGACGTATCAACGCTGCATGCAGATTAAATGATATCTCTTATAGCAAATTCATGTTCGGTTTAAAACAAGCTAACATCAACATCAACCGTAAGATGTTATCTGAATTAGCCATCAATGATCCAAAAGCTTTCGCTGACTTAGTGAAAACTGCTAAAAAGGCTTAATTAAGTTAATCAATAAAAATGCTGGGCTAATGCTCAGCTTTTTTGTTGTTCAAACTAGACGAAAATTATTCACGCGCGCAAGCGTTTGATATATACTAAAAGACAAGAGTAGAGTAAGGAGATATTTATATGTTAGCATTAGCTATTCTCATGCTTGTTGGTGAATTCATTCTCAACATTTTAATCGGTGTCAACGCTGCTTTAAACAATAATGGCGCAACCTGGGTTGTCGCTTTCTTAGCCATCGTCTGTTTGGTATTCTCTATCGTGGCTTTAGTCAAAGGTATCAGAGGCATCCGTGATCCATTAATTAGAGGTAAATCCATTGCCACAACCATCGTCAGTGGTGCTGCTGTGACTTATGGTTTAGCTCTCGTTTTAATCGCTTTCACTGTGGCTGCTGGCCTTTTCGTCATCAACTCATCAGGCGATTTCACGTTTACATATTTAGCGTTACCAAGATTCTAATTATTAATAATTAAGGATTTAAAAAGCCGGTTCAATCGAATCGGCTTTTTCTTTTATAAGAGATCTTCTTGTTTAGTTTCAGGAGTGATGATTTTCACTTCGATATTGTTTAAGGCTTCTTTAATTAATGTTTCATAATCAAATTTCTTTTCAAACTCTTCCACTTCATCTTGATGTGGCATGGTTTTTGGAGCCTTAGGAGTGAAGATTGTACAGCAGTCTTCATATGGTCTAATAGAGATATCATATGTACCAATCTTTTTACTAATAGCAATAATCTCTAATTTATCAGTGGTCGCTAATGGACGGATGACTGGTGTATTGGTAACCGCATTAATGACATGCATAGATTGTAGTGTTTGCGAAGCAACTTGACCAATTGATTCACCACTACTGATAACTGGGCATTTACGGCGTTTAGAGAGTGCATCCGCTAAGCGGAACATCATCCTTCTCATTAACGTAATACAGTAGCTCTCAGGGGCATTATCGTAAATTGCTTCTTGAATCTTAGTGAATGGCACGATATGTAATCTAATGCGTGTTTGATATCTATTTAAGACGTGTAATAAGTCTTCTAACTTATAGATGACACCCATTTGGGTGTATGGAGGAGAAGCAAAGTGGATGCATTCAATGCTGACGCCTCTTTTCATCATGAGATAAGCGGCTACTGGGGAATCGATACCACCACTTAACATGTGCATAGTCTTACCACCGACGCCTAAAGGATAACCACCAGCGCCTAAGAAGGTTTTGCAGAAGATATAAGCGGCTTCTTGCCTCACTTCGATTGAAAGTAAGATTTCTGGATTATGAACATCCACTTTTAATTCTGGGGTGTTTCTTAAAACATGACCAGCCACAATACGGGTAATTTCATCAGAAATGATGGGATAAGTCTTATCGCCTCTTTTGACTTTGACTTTGAATGTTTTACCGTGTTCTTCCTTCATTAGTGCTAAAGCACTATTTTTGATATCTTCAATGTCTTTACTAGCGCGATAGACTAAAGAAAGAGCGTGGATACCAGAGACGTCTTGTAAGCGTTCAATAATTGGTTCATATGGAAGATTATTAAGACCAACATAAATGTGGTCATAACGTGTTTCAAACGATAATTCTGGCCAGTCTTTGAGGGCGTTTTTAATATTATCCGCGAGTGTACGAATGAAATCTTTCTTATTTTTGCCTTTAGTGGATAATTCACCAAAGCGGATCATGATATGGTCATAGGTGATCATTGCTTAATCTCCTTAATAATACTTTCTAAGTTTTTAATGAGGGCTTCTACCTCTTCTAATGTGTTGTCTTTTCCGAATGATACACGGATGGTATTGTGGGCGATGTTTAAGTCATTAGTCATCGCATAGACGACCGCACTATAGTCTTCGTGTTTAGCGTGACAGGCAGATAGGGACGAGACCATAATACCTCTATTTGATAAAGCCTCAACGACAACACTGGCTTTATGATTACGAAGAGAGAAATTAACAATGTATGGATTCTCTTCGAAAAATGAATTGATGCGATATTTATCTTGGTTATCTTTTAGATAATCTAATAATCTTTTGCTTAGTATTTTGACATGTTCATAGTCTTTAGCTTGGTTAGAAATAGCAAGTCTAATCGCTTTGGCTAAAGAAGCAGAAAGGGCTAACGTATTAGTGCCACTTCTTAAGTTATTTTCTTGACCACCACCATTATTGATAGCTTTAAGAATGATTTTCTTTTCTTTAACTAATAAGCCAGAACCTAATAAACCATGAATCTTATGACCAGCGATAGAGAACATATCAATATTGTCTAAATCTAAAGGAAGTTTACCCATGGCTTGCACCATATCAACATGGAAAGCAATTTTAGGGAACTTTTTAAGATATTCACCAATCTCTTTAATAGGGTTAATAGCCCCTGTTTCGTTATTGACCATCATGAGGGAAACTAGGATGGTATTATCCTTAATTGCGGCCTTTAAAGTTTTAACCTCTACTGCGCCTTTTTCATTAACTGGAAGAACAGTCACTTCATAGCCAAAATCTTTGAGTTCTAAAACTGTGTTTAAAACGGAAGGATGCTCACTAGCACTGGTGATGATGTGATTGCCGCGTGAACGGTTAGCGAAGCAATAGCCCTTAATAGCTAAGTTATTAGCTTCAGTAGCACCACTAGTAAAAATCACTTCGTGATGGGTGAGTTTAAGGACGTTTAAAATTTGCTCACGGCTTTTATCTAATAAGCGTGAAGCTTCTTGTCCAAGAGAATGTATGCTGCTTGGATTAGCAAAGTATTTGAGAGTGATTTGGTTATAGGAATCTAAAACTTCAGGATCAACTTTGGCGGTAGCAGCGTTATCTAGGTAAATGATATTAGCCATTCGCTGTACCTGTATCCTCGACGTGCATGCGTTTGAAAATCGCATTAGCTTCGTGATAGACTTTCACAAATTCACCTTGGTAGAATTCGTTTTCTAAAGCAGTAAGTTGTTGATGGACATCATCTTGATGATTTCTGTCTCTATTAGCATAAACCACTGCGGATTCTGCGAGCTGCATTTCGCGGAACTTATTTTCGATTTCTTCAAACACCGCATTAGCGTTGTTTTTAAGAGTGGAGACCATGTCGTTGATTTCATCAACTGCAATTGGTTGAACCTTAATGGCTTTATCGATTTGATTCAATAATTCATAGCAGTCTTCGATGCGGATTGTGTATGGTTCAGAGAATTCTGGGATAGCAATTTCTCTAAGTAAGCCCTCGACTTGTTTTAAACGGTAATAGTAAACAAACACTAAAGTGTAGGCTTCTTCACTAGAAGTTTTTAAGAACTCAATGTATTGTTTGAATTCTTCAATGCCTTCTTTAGCGAGTGCATATTGCGCGCTTAATTCATCCAACTTACCCTTAAGGGTAGAGAATGGTTGTTTTAAAGAAGAATGGACATAATTATCTAAAGATTGCTTGATGGTGCCTAAAGCATTCATAGTTTGTTTTAGTTGCTCCACCTTTTCTTTTCTTTCATCAGTTACTACGTAAGTACGATAGATTTCTGGAAGAAGGGAGCAGATCTTTAAGAAAGCTTTTTCTAAATCGATAACATTTTGATAAATGCTTTGATTGTTTTCTTCGAAAAATTCTTTGTCAGATTTTTCTTTGTTTAACAAATCTCTAGTTTCTTCGATTTCAGATTGAAGACCATCTAAAGCTTCCATGATATTGCCGATTTGTAACTTTGTCAGACGTGTACGAAGGATATTCAAATCATTGTTCCATTCACCTAACTTAGTTTGGAAAGCAAGATTATACAAAGGTAAACCTTTTTGTTCTAATTCCTCGTAGTCTCTTTTGATATCCACGATTTTTTCTGGAATAACTGTATTTACCAAAATACAAAGATTTGGTAATTGGCTTAAAGCAGATTCTAAAGCAGAAACAACTTTGCCGATTGTTGGTAATAACGCTTGTGCATCATCGTATTCCGCGCTTTCAATGTGTGTTTCAAACTCTACGAACATTTGATCGAGTTTATCAAACACTTGATTAATAGAGGAACTGACTAAATCTAAGTCAGAGCTATTCGCGTAGAATGTTTGTTTGACACGTCTATAGTTTTCCTTGAGTTTGAGGATGGATTGACGAGAATCCTCTTCAGGTTTAATTAATGTATATAAGTCGTTATCTAAAGCGTTAACTTTATCTTCAAAAGTTTTCATCGCTTTTTTAGAATCACTGATGACTGTCTTAATATTTTTGAACTGCTTATTAGAAATAAGAGCGTTTAATTGTTTAAGCATTGATTCGGCAAACTTATCATCGTTTTCATAAATTTCTTTGAAACGACGTGAGAACTTCTCGTGTTTATCAACATAGAGTAAGTTTGTACGAGAAATGATTTCAAGACGATGAATGTACTGAGAATCTTGACCGATTAATAAAGCATCTAAATAAGAGTATTTCTTTTGGAGTTCACGCACTTGATGTTTAACTCTATTTCTAAAGATCACAAAGTGATAAAGAAGAAACGCTAAAACGCCAAGGATGATAACGCCACCAATAATAGCGACTGCTAGGCCAGCTTTTTGGCCAGAACTAAGTAATAAAATCATGAGGAAACCTCCTATTAGATGCGATTATAAAATTAATGGCAATAGCCACACTATTATTTTAACGACTTTTAGCCATAATATAAAAGACTTTTTACGAAATATTATTTCATAAAAGTAATCACTTATTACTCATTTTGTTGGTGATTTACCAATTCAATTAGAAACAAATCAAGAAAAACGGGTATTTAGTCAGTTTATTCTATTGGTTTTTATTTAACCTATTTTTGTGAATTTATGTTAATCAAAAAGCTAGTATGAAGAACTAATATTGCTTTGACTACAACACTACCTAGAAATTGCGATATTCTTAATAAAATAGTTGCGATTAACACGTAAAAAACGTAGAGTATTGGCATGGCATTTATTGGAATTTTCTTAGTTGGATGGCTCTTAGTATTCATTCTCATCGTAATTGCGTGTTTGATATTATTTGTCTTCATTCCATGTTTGATCATCGCTATTATCAATTTAGTTAAAGGTATCCAAAACAACTGGCCAAAGAGAAATGTTATCCCGTTAGCGATTACCGGTTCTATCTCGTTAATTTTTATTTTGCTTTTTATTTGGTACTTTATTTGGAGATTTACGATTTACCAAGATCCACAAGCTACAAGTAGCTCCTTAGAATCTGCTAATAATCTCTTAATTTGGCTCGGATTATAAAAATAATATATTTTTTAATTGACGGATTAAGATAATTTCTATATATTATTTACTGCATGTAATGCAGCATGTGAATACAATCCGACCGACGTTTGATACGGCGGTGACGAAGTAACCGAAGCTCAAAGGTGAAACGATTAATCAAACATCCGGGATGAGGAATTCACACCTATTCATTATTTTGCAAGAAGAAATAAAGAAAGGAAAACGAACGAACATGAGATACACAGGTTCAGATTGGAAAAGATCCCGTCGCTTAGGCTTTTCCACATTAGAAACAAGCAAAGAATTAGCGAAACGTCCTTATGGCCCAGGCCAACACGGTAACACCCGTCGTAAAAAGAATTCCGAATACGGCAAACAATTAATTGAAAAACAAAAATTAAGACAAATGTACGGTGTTAACGAAAGACAATTCCGTCGCTTATTCATGATTGCTTTAGCAAGTAAAGAAGTTACCGGTGTTGCTTTCATGAAGTTGCTCGAATCCCGTTTAGACAACTTAGTCTACAGAATGGGTTTTGCCAGAACAAGAAGAGGTGCCAGACAATTAGTCAACCACGGCCACATCGAAGTTAACGGCAAAAAGTTAGACATCCCATCAGCATTATTAAATGTCGGTGATGTCGTGAGCGTCAGAGAAAACAGCAAAGACCTCAAAGTGATTAAAGAATCCTTAGAAACCTTAGGCACAAAAGTTGGCTGGGTTGAAGTGGATGCTGAAAAGTTATCTGGTAAATATGTCCGCGAAGTCGAACGTAAAGAATTACCACAAGATATCACAGAATCACAAATCGTCGAA
>JBGUGI010000083.1:0-3690 GCA_045111495.1 Bacilli bacterium
AGTGGCTTCCACACTCATTTTGAGTGCATGTGGTGGTAATTCTTCCTCCGCTGGTGGCAAGTCCTCTGGCAAATCAGGTGGCGGCACACCTACAACAAGTCGTTCATCATTACCACCTCAACCATCTGTTAACATGAGCGAATTAGCTATTGCTAAAGAAGGACAAGATGTCTTCTTATCAGTCAAAGGCTCAGTTACAGCTATTGAAGCTACATCATTAAAGTTTGCGTTTGGTTTAGAGCTTTATTCTTCTTCTCAAGGTCAAGCCCCAGCCGGTGAAGGCGAAGGTGAAGGTGAAGGCGAACAACAAGAAGCAGAACCAGCGGATGCATTCGTTTATGGCAAAGCATCTCCAGCCGCTGCCGATTATACAATCGATGCTCCAATCGCTGATAAGAAATTCGAAGCTAAGTTAAATCTTAGTAACCTCAAAGACTCCGCTGGCAAGTATCTCTTAGAAGGCGGTAACAAATACGCTATCTATGCTGGTGCTCAAGGTTATTCCTATGAACTACTCGAATTTGATGCTCCAACAACAGTTCTTCAAGATAATGCTTTCAAGTATTACTTCCGTGCTGACCAAGAAGCTGGTAACAGTGTTAAATTAGTCGTTGACGATTTAGGACCAGTTAGATTTGAAAAGGTCTCCATCGCTAGAGATTTATATGGCCGTACAGGTATCTTCGCTAAGATCGGTGGTGCTAATAACGCTAACCTCACAGAAGATGAACTCAATGCCTTTAATTCCTATGTTAACTTCCAAAAACTTCCAAACACCTCAACACGTGTACAAAAGGAAGGCTCACAATCTGAAGGTAACCCATACTACTTCTACAAAGTAGAAGGTGAAGAAGCATTCATCATCATTAACATCGACTTCATGGTTAGAGAAGGCGCTACAAGTGGTGATTACAATACACACCTTAACATTCAACAAAATAAACAAGAAAACTGTGTTTCTACAGGTGTTATTGATACAACTGAAGCTCCATTCGACGCTGGTGATGGCAAGACAATCGCTGTCTACTCACATCCAGGTGAACACACCGAAGATAACATTTGGGGTAACGTTGGCTTCAGAGTCACAATCCCAGTAGCTGAACAAGCTGAATAGGATTTACAAAATCTAATAATTGGACTAGGGCAACCTAGTCCTTTATTGTGCTTTTTAACACCTAGTGTTATGATACTCACATGAAAATTGGAATTGTTGGTGCGGGTGCCTCAGGTGCCTTTCTAGCTATTAGATTAAAAGAAAGCCATCCTTCTTTTGATGTCACACTCATTGAAAGAAACGATAAGATTCTTAAGAAAGTCTTAGTCACTGGTAATGGTAGATGCAACTACGCTAATACGGGTGATTTAACTGATAAATATAATGATAAACTCGCTAATAAGTTGTTAGATGAATTTACACCAAGTGATATTATCGCTGCTTTTGATAGTTTTGGTGTTCACCCAACCCATATTGATGAATTAGTGTTTCCTACATCATTAAGCGCTCAAACAGTGGTGTTAATGATGAATAAACGCATCGAACAACTTGGTATTAAAGTGTTCACTAATGAGAAAGTAATTGATTATCAAAAGAAGAATAACCAATTCTTTGTTAAAACCGATAATCAAGAGTTTATCTTCGATAAATTAGTCTTTTCTAGTGGTGGCAAATCCTATCCACAGTTAGGCACTGATGGAACAGTCATTGATATCTTAAATAAGCATGGTTATAAGATTAAAGAATTATCACCAACCTTATGTCCAATTAAAGTCAAAGAAAACACAAAGAAGATCTCTGGCCAAAGAGTTAAAAGCCGAGTGACTTTGTGTCAAGATAACAAAAACGTCTATCAAGAAGATGGGGAAGTCTTATTTAAAGACGATGGATTAAGTGGTATTGTCATCCTTAATATTTCTAGCAGAATTAATCGCCTTAACAATTTAAGAAATGTACAAATCGTTTTAGATTTAGCCCCTAATTACAAAGAAATAAAAAAGGGAAAATATGAAGAATATGTTTCCCCAAAAGTGGCGGAATATTTATTGACCAATAATTTAGATATCCATCATTTAGCCTTTTCTTTTAAAGCTTTCTACGATTATCAAATCGCAGAAGTGAGTCATGGTGGTCTCTCTTTAGAAGAAGTGAATGATTCTCTAGAATCAAAGAAAGAAAAAGGTTTATATTTCACTGGTGAACTTCTTGATATCGACGGTATGTGTGGGGGTTATAACTTAATGTTTGCCTTTGCCTCCGCGGAAAAAGTCAAAAAGGCACTAGGAGAATAACATCATGTACAAAAAAGAGTTTATTATTTCAAATAACGATGTCGATTATCGTTTTAATTTAAAACCTGCGAACTTATATCGTATCTTCCAAGATATCGCTTTAAAAGCGACTGAAGAAGTGGGTTCTGACTCTATTTCTTTATCAAAAAGAGGTATTGACTGGGTCATTACTAGAATGGATGTGGAAATCAAAAGATTACCACGCTGTAATGAAAAGATCACAGTGTGCACCTATCCTGGTAAAGATTTAGCAATGCTTTATCCACGTTACTTCTATATCTTAGATGAAAACAATAACGTCATTATTAGAGCCTCTTCCATTTGGGCGTTAATCGATGCGAAAACAAGAAAAGTTATCGTCGATAAAGACACAATTAAGAAACTTCCACCTGAGACAAGTGAGTATGAATTACCATTACCAGGTAAAATCGCCGCGAGTGAAGAAAAGAGTCTTATCGAAACAAGAACTATTCATTATAGCGATTTAGACTTTAACTGCCACATGAACAATGTCCGTTACGTCGAATTATTAATGGATGTCCATGACTTTGAGTTTTATAAGACACATCGTCCAACATTTATCTCTTTGAATTACATGAAAGAGATTAGAGAAAAAGATAAAGTCTCTGTTTATTCTGATTTAAATAATCCAGAAACCTTCGAAGTGCAAGTTGATGGAGGAACTTCTTTCCTTGCTAAAGTCACCTTCGTTGAAGAATAAAAAAGACCTTTAAGGTCTTTTATTTTTGATGTTTTTCGTCCCAGTTCTTTTTAACTTCGACAAGCATCTTTTCCATATTGTCCATACAAGTCTCAAAGTCAAACTGTTTAATGAAGCCTTGATATTTAGCTTGTAATTCTTTCTTTTCTTCTGGATGCTCAATCCAATAATCAATATGTTTAGTTAAATCATCGATGTTTTTTGACTGATACGTACAGCGACTATCTAGGGCAAACATACGAGTAGCACTTTTCTTACTATCCGCGATGACAGGAATCATCCCTGTAGCGATAGCTTCTAAGCAAGAGATGGCTTCGATTTCGACGATGGAAGTGTGGATATATAAATCACCACACCACAAAGCGGTATTAAGTTCCTCATGCTTATATAGCTTTTGAATGACTGGATTAGTGAAGTTTAACTTTTTAGCGATGCTCTCTAGATACTCTCTTCTAGGACCATCACCCGTTAACATGATTTGAATTTTACTCTCGTATTTTGAACGTTTAACAGCGTATAAAAGCTCTTGTTGATTCTTCTCTTTAGATAACCTACCTGACATGATAATGACAAACTTATCTTTTAGGGTATCTGGTCGCTTAATTTGACGTGGGTATAAGTACTTAAAATTGACTCCATTAGAGATGACATAACTAGCAAGATTTTTCTTATTATATTCTTTA
>JBGUGI010000084.1:0-11537 GCA_045111495.1 Bacilli bacterium
TTTATATAAGTTAGGATCAGTACCTGATTGAGCGCTAAATGATTTAACAAATAAACGACCCAATAAAGTAGCGAAATAAAAGCCGATAACTAAAGCAATACCAAACCACCCATATTGTGTGCGTAAGAAATATGGGAACCATAATACCTCTCCTTGGCAGCCACATGCATCATGACACGTGACAATATAAGAAGTAATGCCATACGCTAAAGGTAGGAGTGCTAATAGTTTGATATACCATTTCTTTTGCTTTAAACAATAGACTGCAACTGCACCAAAAAGTAGGTCAATAAAAATCACACCCGCATCCTTCATAGATCCACCGTTATTTCTAATTAAAGGAACAACATCGGTCAACACAATAATTAGCGATATAGCGGAGGCCATAATACCTAATCTTAAAGCATACTTTTTAAAGCTTTTTGTGTGGATCACACCTTCCGCAATCATTAAACAGAATAGTGGTAGTGCTAATCTTCCAATATATCTAAATGCCTCAATGTTAAATAGGAGACCAACATGGTCAACAGTCATGGTGAGTAAAGCGATAATTTTTAGCCAAAAACTACTCAATATTAATGGGAATTTACGTTCGTTTTCCATATTATCTCGCTATCAAGACCATCGCAAACGCAATGGAATTATAAATGACATGAGCGGTCATAGAACAGGCTGGTCCACGGTGTTCATATGCAAGAGTTAAAACAAAACCTGCGACTATATATGAAGGTAAAGACCATAATTCGTTAACAATGTTTTCCGCAGTAAAATCAAAGTGAATCATCGCAAAGACAATCACAGTGATAATAAATGCAAAATACTTATTAAATCTTCTTAAAAAAGAATATAAACCAACACGATAAGTTAACTCTTCACAAATAGGCCCTATTAAACAAAGGGTAGCCATTGAAAAAAGAGGATAATTAAGCGCAGATAATTCTACGTTAGCTTGGTTAGCGTTTTGTGCGGACTCATGGAAAATAGAAATGACTGCACCTACAAGCATAGAAACGACAAGGACCGTGATAGCGTAACCTATGCCGTATAGATAATCTATTCCGCTAGTGAATTTACCAAGAAACATTTTTCTTCTACCTGAGAAAAGAGCAATAACAAGCAAAGCCACAAACATAGAGACGTAAACGATAGTCATCAAAGTAGTGCTTCTTAAAGCTTTATCCGCAAAAGCGTCACTAGGGATAAATAAAAGAGTCAGTAATTCAGCAATAAACATGCCGCCATAAGCGAATCCAACCAAAAACATCCCAATTTGGGCAAATGGATGTAAAAATGCCACTCTCTTTGGCACACGTCTAATCTGATACAATTCGTTATCTTTATTGCAGTGTGGACACTTCTTCAGTGTCGCATCATGATAATCTCCACAATTAGGACATTTTATCCCCTTAAATACATCCTTGATTAACATTTGCTTTTAATCCTATTAAAAAAATTATACACTAATTGTAGGTCTTGTTATAGTCATAACTTGTATTAAGTTATTCTTGTTGGCGATATGAAATTTGATTACTCAGCAATCACCGGTTACTTTAATTTAGCACTAGTGCTTCTTTTCGTTTTATTTATCGGTGGTATAGTTATCGCTGCTTTTAGAGGCTTAAGACGTGGTGTTTGGAAATCTACTCACAACATGGTGTGTATGCTTTCTTTAGTCATCATTGCTTTCGTCACCTTAGATCCATTATGCAAATTCGTGGAGGGCTTTGATTTATCCCGTTGGGTTCATGGCTCTTTTTATATTAAACAAACTCTAGAAGAAGGAGTGGTTCAAACCTATTGGGTACCAGTCACATCCGTTAAAGAAACCGCGACAGAATTTGTCAAAGGTATCTATCTCACTTATAACGTTTCTGCTTCGACCGCTAGCGCTACTAACTTTGCTTTCGCTTTAACGGAATCCGCTATTAAGATTGTGCTATTCATCGTTGATATGATCTTAATTATGACGTTAGGTAACCTTTTCAGTTTCTTGACTTGGTTCTTAGTGGCTCAACACTTAGTGCCTAAGATTGCTCGCAGCACTATTAAATTAAGATGGTTAGGCGCTATTGAAACAGCGGTAACTTTTGTTGTTATAACAGCTTTATTCTTCACCCCATTCACTTCTTTGGTTAACTCATTAAACCAATCTTATCAAAACAACAAGCCAACAAGCGAAAACCAAACCGTTAAGAACATTGGTAATTTCGTTGACGCTTATAACGATTCTTTATTCGCTAAAATCTTATTCAACTGGACTGTTGATGGTAGTGGTATGACTATTGATACACGTTTGTTCAGTACTTTTACCACTGGTATCAGTGAAGATGTTTCCATTTCCTTAGTGGGTGAATTAGCTAACTTAACTAATCTCATCGCTATTGGTGCAGCGGGCATCACCTCCACAGAAGAAGGCCAAATCAATTACGACCCAATCGGTCTTATCTCTCAAGAAGTCATCGATGGTGCTTTTGAAACGCTAACCAATTCTAGTTTAATTACATCAGTTTTACCTTTAGTTGCAGATATCGCTTTAAATAGTGAGATGATGGATGGCTTTATTCCAAATCGTTTAATCGATGTCAGTGATGCTGATTGGAAAAATGAAATCGGTTATGTTCAAGACATGGTGGATTGTTTATTTGAAAGTGGTGTCATGGATAAATTAATCGTGACAGAAGATGGTAAACAAAAATTCCGTGCTCTAGATGGTAATGATGTCACCTCATTTATTTCTGAAATCATCTACGATGAAAACTTTGACCAAGTGCTTAATATCTTTAAAGCCATTGATGATTCTAAAGTCTTATCCCGTGTTGTTCCAGCGGTTGCTTATTACTTTGTAACAAACGATCAAAGTGGACAAGTTAGCAAATACCTACCACTTTCATGGGAAGAATTATGTGAATTCTCCTGGGGCTTTGAATGCTATGTCTTATTCGACTTCTTCCATAAAGCCGTTACTTTAGATGATAACTTCCTAAAAGCCATCATGATTAAAACTGGTGCTTATAAAGCTGATGAACAAGATCAAACACCAAAATTAGAAGAACTCATTTCTCAACACGTCGATGATTTCATCGAATTAGTGGTTGGTGAAATGGGCGATGATGGTCAACCAAAGAACGTTGATAAAAACGGTAGAACTATCGTCTTTAAAGACGGCAAACGTATTGAAGGCCGTAACTACTGCTTATTTGATATGCGCGCAATCGAATCAATTCTTCCAACTATAGTTGATACGTTGTTTGAATTAGATTTCATGCATGATTATCAAAAAGATGTATCTGAAGAAGATTTAACTTCTTATCACGCTGCCGTTAGTAGACTTAACCAGGGTGTCCGTTTATCTAACTTTAAGAAAGAATTCGGTGCCTTATTAGATATCGTTGGTACTGTCGCTAAAGATACAGAATTATTAACTGCTTTATTCGGTGGTGGTGGCATTCAATCACTCATGACTGATCAGGAAAACTTCTTATCCATTGACGTTAAGCACATTAATTACTTTAGAGAAGCTATCATTAAGATGGATAATTCCTCATTGCTTTACCATGGTTTAGTGCCAATCCTTAAATCCATGATTGGTAGTGCAGGAGTCTCTGACATCTTTAATGATATTGGCATTAGAAGTGAAGTTATTGTCTCCGCCATTAACCATGATATGAAGAAAGAAGACCACACCTTCTTTGAAGACTTTGCCTCATTGTTAGAAAATTGGTCTGACCTAGGTGAGATATATGGCTTAATGGGTAGTAGTAGCGATAACTTAATGGATAAATTTAAAAATCCAGAACTCGTTGATTCCTTAATCAAAATCTTATCTGTTATCTGGAAAAACCCATTATTTAATCCAACTCCTGAAGCGGGAGATAACTTTGAAAAGAATGAAAACCTCTTTGGTTTATTAGAGTTCGTCTTTAGCATGACTGAAAGTATCGGTCTTAAAGTGGAACGTAAGACATTAAGAAAAGTCGAAAGTAACACTCATACTTGGGACGATGAATTTAATGCAGTCGGCGACATTATTAAATACATCGCTAATCACGATGTCACTAAAGCCGCTGATATGTTTAACGATGGTTTAAGTAGAACTTCTATCTTAAATTTAAAAGAAGAGGGTGATGGTAAAGTTGGTTTACCAAAACTCTTCACATTAGTGAATGAATCCTACATCTTTAAATCAAGTTTAGGCCCATTCTTAGATGATATGTTAGGCGATGCCTTAAGTGGTTTCCTCGTTGATAAAGGTATTAACGTGACATTCTCTAACATCGATAACTGGGCGGAAGAAGGCCAAAGAATCTCTAACTTACTAGATTCCTTATATAATCTCATTCCAGAAAGTGACGAAGAAGCGAAAAACTTCTTAACTAATTTCGATATGTCTAAACTCCATGACATCGTCGAATTAAATGACATGCTCCATCAATTAGCCTATTCTGGTATTTTCACCTATATCGATAAAGACAATATCAGCCATTACCAATTTGGTAAATGGTTCTACGCTAAAGTGAATGACTCCATGGTGAAATTCACCGTTAACTCTTCTGAATACGACTTATTAGCTGATCCAAAAGCTGGTGAAGATGCGACTTGGAGTTGGAAAGAAAACTGGGGTATTAAGCCAGGCGTGGATGTCACTAATGCTGACCCATACTTTGAAGAATATAAAGACACTTATAATCCTGAATACGCCTTAACCGATACCCATATGATTGCGTATCGTGACTTCGTCTATTTAGGCGGTAAGACTAATAGTGATGCGACATTACCAACTGATTGGTGTAATTATAATGTTTTCACCACTAAACAAGCTGCGTTCTTAGCCGCTCATAAAGCGGACTTAACTAACGCTACTGGCCCATATCTCACTAACAATGACTGGGGTGCATATTTTGCTAGTGACACATTCATCGCTGATTATGATGAAGTGTTTAACTGCGATGAGATTTCTCGTGTTTGTAAGTTTATGACTTACTCACTCCGTGTTATGGAAAAGAGAACCACTGGTGCTTATGCTGGTACTCAAATTCCATTTAATGAATTACCAATTGAAGTGTTGGATGGCATATTAACCACAATTAATGACACAAGTTGTTTAAGAATCTGCTTATATAACTTCTATCGTATTGCCGCCGATAACTTATTAAATGGTTATAGTGCCTTTAACTTATCTGGTGCTTATAATATCTATATTATTGACGCTAACTATGAGATGTTTGATTTTGCAAACGGCCGTGCTGCTAGACAAGTCGAACTTGATAAGATGATTGATTTCTATAAGGTCATCGATAAAGCGAAAACTAAAGGCATTCTTGTCGGCAGTGATGTCGATTACTCTAAGATGAATCAAGATGGCTTTATCGAAGATATGAAGAAAGCGATTAAGGACTTCAATAGTTCCTATATCTTCCATCGTTTAGGTTCTGCTAAAAATAATACTCTTACAACATTCCAAGGCTTATTTAACTCTATGCTCGCTCAAAGTAGCATCAAAGATGTTATCTATTTAGGTAATGACTCTCCAAAAGATAAAGTGGCCACTGAATACTCAAGCAAAGAAACAAAGATTGAATATCTTGTGACCTCAGTCTTCTTAACTGATCAACAAATTAGTGACCAATCTTTGAACTTCGAAGAACAAAGAAATAAACAAACTAGTGAAATTGATGGCTTAATGGACTGCGTTGATTCTTTATATTCTTTAAAGAAGAGCGATGGTTCACAAGCTAATTCCATCAATGAAGCGGATATGAATAAGAGTGAGAACGTCGAAGTTATTGAAACATTGTTCACTAAACTCAATAACAGTGACTTACTATATGACGCTCTTCCAAACTCCATCTATAACATCTTTATTAAAAATGACCAATTAAGCATTACCAGTGGTGGTGAAAAGGTTGACTTTAAACGCGTTGACCCATTCTATCATTATTACTTCATCGATAATATCGAAAGAGCTACACCAAACTACCACGCTAAATATTTACAAAAAGATATCGCTGGTATCATTTCATTATTAACTGATTATCAAGAATTCAATACTCAATTAGACGGTAAGGAAATGTCTGATCCAACAACATTAAAAGCTTTAACTGGCACAGGTGGTGCTCTTAAGAGCATTCTTAAGGATATGCACGATTCTAACTTATTCCATTCTCCTGCTAGAAATTATGAAGGCTTAGCCCCTTACTATACTAACCAATATCAAACAGGTACAGGCTTCACATTATTCGAAGAAATGATGTCTAAGATTTGTAGTTTCGTCAAATTAGATACATTTGCTTATGATGAAACATTTGCTGATGATGTCTCTACCTATGGTAGCGCTGCTAATAAGTTAACTGCTAAAGTTGATGCTGTCACCTTAGCGGATGATGGTAAACCTTCTACAACTGTCTATCATACTGGCGCCAGTGTAGCGTGGAATCAAGAAATTGATGCGATGATGAATTTAGCCAATACCGCCGCTGATTTAGGTAGTGGTTCATCTTTAGATGTCTCTAGTTTTGAATTTGATAAACTCGCACCAAACGATATCAAACGTTTGTTAACAGCCGTCAATGCTTCTGACTTGGTCAGTGATGCAATGCCTAAGTTTATTAAAGATGGCTTCACAGCTATTAAACTTGGTACTTTAACAAGTTATAGCGATGTGGATTATGCGACCTATCGTTTAGGTCAAGTCGTTTATGGTGGTAATGACGCTCTCGCGGGTGAAGGTACTGAAATCGATAACATTTATAATGTTATGACTTCCTTATATGTTGGTGACCATTATTTGGATGGTATGGATGATTTAACTAATTTCGTCAAGACCACTGATGGTCAAAACGGTTTAAGAGGTTTGATTAAATACCTCTATGCCTCCCATGTTTTAAATACCAACAAGAATATCGAAAACGGTTATAACGAATTCTATACCGTTGATTCAGAACAAATCAGTGCGCGTGGTGCTTTGATCGTTAACGCTTTAGGTAATGATTTAGCCCAATACATTAATAGAGACGCTAATGTGAGCACACCAGCTTCCACAAAATTACAACAAATCTCTCGTATTTCTCACCTTTTAGCCCTTGATCAATATAAGGACGATGAAGTGAAGACATATACCGTTGAAGCAGAAGCTTTAATTACTTTAATTAATAATAGTGATGGCAAGATTACCGCTGAAGCATTAGCCTCAAATAAACTCGAAACAGATGAATTTAGAGAAAACACTAAACCTGCCTTATTAGCTGTTATCGCTTCTGCTTATAACGCTACAAACGAAACTGATCCACTTAATTACAAACGTTCAGTCATCGCTAGTGAATTCATTTCTGGTGCGTTAAATAACGTTTTAGAAAACGAATACGTTAAACTTAGTAACGTCACTGAATATCCAGGCTATGTCTATCAATTATTTAGCTTCGGTAATGACGTCGATGACGATGAAATCACTGTTGAAGACTACGCTAGTGTATGCGTTATTGAAAGCGATGGTTTAGACGGCATGATTGACTCCTTAGCCCAAGTTAAGAACATTACTTTAGGCTTAACTCCTGAACAAGTTACTGCCTTAAAGAATAACTTTGCTAAGATGGGTCAAGAAAACGGCAAGAACTCTAAAGTAGCCCAAGTCATCTATCTTTCTAAAGCTCATTCTAAATTCAAACTAGTCGCCCTTGTGCCAAATAGCAGAAGTGAATTCTTCGTTCCAGTCAACGAAACAACAGCGGATCCTGATGCTCCTAATAACGTTTACAGTAACACCTTCTGCTTCAAAGAATATGGCGAAAGAGTGGAGGCTTTCTTATCTTAGTATGGCTTACACAATCAAAACGCAATACATAAACCAGATTGAGGTGATGAAGAGTAAATTCATCGCCTATTTTCTCCCTCTTAACAATGAAGAAGATTTTAAACCCATCCTTGCTAACTTAAGAAAAGAACACAAAAAAGCAAGACATGTGGTCTATGCATATCGTGTGAATATGAAAAGCAAATCAAGCGATGATGGTGAGCCAAAAGGTACAGCGGGTCACCCATTATTAGAACTACTTTATAAAAAAGACATTAATAATGTCGCCCTTATAGTGGTAAGATATTTCGGTGGAACCAAGTTAGGAGCTTCCAGATTACTCAGAACCTACTTACAAGCGGGTATTGATGTCGTCAATAGTAGCGAGTTAATCGCTTTATAGAAAGGTCAACATTATGGCAGAATGTAATCATAACTGTGAAAGCTGCTCAGTCGAAGGATGTGGAGAACGCATCGTTAAGAGCAAACAAAATGAATTAAGCAATATTAAAAGAATTATCGCTGTTTTATCCGGTAAAGGTGGTGTCGGTAAATCTTTCGTCACTTCCTCAATTGCTTCCTATTTAAATAGAAACGGCTTAAAGGTCGGTATTTTAGACGCTGATGTCACTGGTCCAAGTATTCCAAAGGCCTTTGGTGTGAAAGAAAAAGCGTATGGTGAAAATGGTTTTATTTTCCCATGTAAGACACCAGGTGGTATCGAAGTGATGAGCGCAAACTTATTGCTCGATAACGAAACTGATCCAATTCTTTGGAGAGGTCCATTAGTGGGCAACCTCGTTAAGCAATTCTTTGAAAACGTCGCATGGGGCGACTTAGATGTTTTATTAATCGATATGCCTCCAGGCACAGGTGATGTGGCTTTAACCACATTCCAAAGCTTACCAATCGATGATTTAATCATCGTTACATCCCCACAAGACTTAGTGTCTTTAATCGTTACTAAAGCCATCAAGATGGCGGAGATGATGAACATTAACATCTTAGGTGTTATTGAGAATATGTCGTATCTCGTCTGTCCAAAATGTGAAGAAAAGATTCCTTTATTTGGTGAATCTCATTTAGAAGAATTCGCTAAACAAATGAAATTTGATATCTTAGGTAAATTACCACTCAATAGTGCAAATACCGCTTTAATGGATAAGGGAGAAATTGAAAAGCTCGTTCTTCCAGAAATCCAACCAATTATTGATAAAATCAAAGGAGAATAAATATGTCAGAATTAGAAAATCGTCGTAGAAAAGTTTTCGACCAAATGAAAGACAATAGCATTGCTATCTTATTCTCTGGTGTCAGCAAAATTGCCAGTGAAGATGAAGCGCTTCCTTTCTGCGTTAATAAAAACTTCTTCTACTTAACAGGTATTAAGCAAGAACACAGTGCTTTAATGTTATTGAAAACATTAGGTGAAAGAAAAGCTTACCTTTTTGTTGATCCATATAGTGAACTCAAAGAGAAGTGGACTGGTAAACGTTTAACCCAAGACGCCGCCTCTTTAATTAGCGATATTAAAAGCGTCTATACAAGTGATAACTTAGAAACCATGCTCTCTTTAGCCCTTGATGAAGATAAAAAGCAATACGGCGATATTGATTGCATCTATTTAGATTTATCTTCACCAGAACAAAAACTCAAAGATGATTTCTATATGAAAGACTTATCCGTGAAGTTACAATTAGACTTCCATAAAGATATCGTTGATATCTATCCAATCTTAAGAGATTTAAGAATGGTGAAATCTTCTTTAGAAATTGAAAACTTAGTCAGAGCGATTGAAAAGACCAATAACGGTCTCGCTTACATGATTAGCAAATTAACCCCAGGTATGAAGGAACACGAATTAGCTGATCATTTTGAACTTTATGGCCGTTTACATGACCGTTCTACCTTAGCGTTCTCCACAATCGTGGCCGCAGGTAAAAACGCTACATGTCTACATTATCCATACGAACAACAAAATGATGCGGTTAAGGAAAGTGATTTAATTCTCTTCGACCTAGGTTATAACCATGAAGAATATAGTGCGGATATTTCCCGTACATATCCAGTTAACGGCAAATTCACTGGTATTCAAGCTATCATCTATGAAGCCGTTCTTAACTGCAATAAAGCTATTATTCGAAGAATAAAACCAGGTGTTACTATTAAAGAACTCCAAGAATTTGCGACAGAATTCTTAAGAAAAACATGTATTAATACTGGTTTAATGAAAATGGATGATGATATCCGTAATTATTATTACCATAACTGTTCTCACCATTTGGGTTTAGATACTCATGATATCTCTTTAAGAGAAAAACCATTAGAAAACGGTAACGTCATTACTGTTGAGCCAGGCTTATACTTCGCTAACTATGGTGTGGGTGTCCGAATTGAAGACGATGTCTTAGTCACAAACGATGGGGCAATTGTCCTTTCTAAGAACATCGCTAAAGAAATGGGTGAAGTCGAAAGATTAATGGCCAGTAGAGGTTAATTTTATGAGTTATATTTTAGCGATTGATCAAGGCACAACAAGCTCAAGAGCAATATTATTTGACCGTCAAGGTAAACCATTCCAAATGGCGCAAAGAGAGGTGAAATGCCTCTTCCCTCATTCTGGATGGGTGGAAGTTGACGCTCTTGCTATTTGGGTGAGCGTTATTGATGTCATTAACGAAGTCTTGATTAAGGCTAATTTAACTATTGATGAAGTGGATTCAATTGGTCTAACCAACCAAAGAGAAACAACAGTAGTCTGGTCGAAAAAGACTGGTTTGCCTGTTTGTAATGCTATTGTGTGGCAATCCCGTCAATCCGCGGATATTTGTGATGCTTTAGGTTCGCAAAAAGGATTCATTCATCAAAAAACGGGTTTATTAATAAACCCATACTTCTCCGCTAGTAAAATCAGATTTATCTTAGACCATATTGAAAATGGTCAACAACTCGCAGAATCAGGCGACCTTTTATTTGGCACAATTGATTCTTGGATTATTTATAAATTAACAAGTGGCAAAATCCATGCCACAGATATTACTAATGCTTCTCGTACATTATTGTTCAATATTAATGAACTCAAATGGGATGAAGAATTATGCAAATTGTTCAATATCCCAATGAAAATGTTACCTAGCGTCAAGCCAAGCGCTTATGACTATGGTCAAGCTTCTTACTTAAAATGTAACGCGCATATCACTGGTGTGATTGGTGACCAACAAGCAGCTTTATTTGGTCAAACATGTTTTGAACCAGGTGAAAGTAAAAATACTTATGGAACTGGTTGCTTCCTTTTAGTTAATACTGGCGACAAACCAGTCTTCTCTAATAACGGTATTTTAAGCACAGTAGCTTGGCAAATTGGTGACAAAGTCACCTATGCCTTAGAAGGTTCAGTCTTTGTTGGTGGAGCGGTTGTGCAATGGATTAGAGATGAAATGCAACTCATTGAACGTGCCTCAGACGCCGAAAAAGTCGCCTTACAAAGTCATAGAACAAGAGTCTATGTTGTCCCAGCGTTTACAGGTTTAGGTACCCCATACTGGGATGATGACGCTCGTGGTGCGGTCTTTGGTTTAACTAGAGGCACAAACCGTTCACAGTTCGTAAGAGCGTGCTTAGAAGCTATTGCCTATCAATGTAAAGATGTCATGGAAGTAATGCAAAAGGATGCTAAACAAAACATCACTGTTTTAAAAGTTGACGGTGGGGCTACACAAAATAAGTATCTTATGCAGTTCCAAAGTGATAT
>JBGUGI010000085.1:0-2103 GCA_045111495.1 Bacilli bacterium
CACCACCGAAGATTAAATCATATTCACTGGTGAGCTTATTGATTTTCATCATATCTGGCATAATCTTTTCATCAAATGTCTTTAAAGCGAGATCATATTTCTTAAATAAGAAAGAACCAAATTTCTTTTCTAATTCTGGACGATATGGGGCGCCCGCTAATAATTTGGTCACTTCATCGCTATATTTAGCAAATGTTGGAGAAACCTCATCTAAATAGTCTTGCGCTTTAGCGTATTTCTTATTTGTGGTATCGCAAGAATATAAGACATAGATGATGCTTGTTTGAGTTTCAATCTTACTGTTATATTTGTTTAACTTTTTGATGACTTTAGCCGCTTCATCAGCGTTCTTGCATTCTTTTAATTCTTTAATGAATTCATCCATTTTAGTGGCGAACTTTTTGATGTTTGGGACAACGAGTTTATAGTCGCTAAACTTAATTGCGTTTCTTTTCATAATGTATTTTCCTTTCCTAAATAATTACATGGTTGATAAATCAACCGTCCTTCCTATTGTATATAAACGCTTATATATAGACAAGAAAAAAGCACTTTTTTAAAGTGCCTTTTAATTGATAATATCTTTGGTTTTAAATTTTAGTATTTTGTAGATGAATCTGGTGGGGAAGAATGAGATCCAGAAGTTATATCCTAAGACATCAGCGTTATATAAAACAACGTGCTGACGATAGAGTTTTTCCGCTTCTTCAACATTACCAGAAATGAGTTCAAATTCCGCGTCATTTGTGACTTTATCATTGTCTCTTGCTACATACATGAAGTATTCAGAAATAGAGGTTAGTAATTCTCTGGCCTTTTTTGCCTCTTCTCCATCTTGGTGTTCAATGACCTTTAAATCAAAGTTCGCTAAAGCGTCTGCTTGTTTTTTGTCCACTTTGATATTGTGTTTATTAATGAGAGTGGCTAGCTTATCAAGATTATCCTTTTTGTTGGTTAAAATTAAAAACAAATCTCCGTCATGATGGCTCATAATTGATCTAAAAGAAATGACAAAAATAATATCGATGACTAAGAAAATGGCGTATAAACCCACAATTGCGATAGCGATGTTACGAAGGATGATAAGCGCTAATTCCATACGAGCATTGTAGCACACTCGTCAAAGGCGAGATACATAAAGTTGACTAATATTATCAAAATTTGAGATAATATTAATTGGAGGTTATAAGTATGGCAAAACCTATCGTCGCAATTCTGTATGACTTTGATAAAACATTATCCACTACTGATATGCAGAATTACACCTTTATTCCTAACCTTGGTATGACTCCTGATGAGTTCTGGGGCGAGACAGGAAAACTATCAAAACAATTTGAAGTTGAAAGAATTCTTTCCTATATGTACTGCATGATTAAGATTGCCAAAGAAAAAGGCATTAAACTCACTAAAGAGTATCTTAAAGAATGTGGTAAAGCTATTAAGTTCTTCCCAGGCGTCACTACTTGGTTTAAGCGCATTAACGAATACGGTGCTGAAAGAGGCATCCAAATCGAACACTACTTAGTTTCTAGTGGCACTAAAGAAATCGTTGAAGGCTGTTCCATCTATGACGAATTCAAACAAGTTTATGGTTGTGAATTCTTATACGATGAAAACGGTGAGGCTTGTTGGCCAAAGATGGCAATTAACTTCACACAAAAAACTCAGTTCTTCTTCCGCATCGCTAAAGGCGCGATTAAAGCCACTGACGATGCCGGTGTTAATGAAAAGACTCCAGACCATCGTGTTGAATACAAAAATATCATCTATGTTGGTGATGGAATGACTGATATTCCAAGTATGACACTCGTTAAGAAAAACGGTGGTCATAGCATCGCTATTCATCCAAAGGATGATAAAGAAGTTGTTCAACAAATTTATGATGACAACCGTTGTGACTTCATTGTTGAAGCTGATTACAGCGCGAATGGTGAGATGGATAAAGTCGTCAAAATGTTAATTGATTTAATTTCCGCTCAAGAAAAATTGAAGAGAAAAGAGATTGCATTAGCGAACAAATAAGGTAGATTTTTCTACCTTTTCTTTTCCTACAATGCTATCATCTAGTTATAATAGGTGATTATTATGAAGTATCAAGTTGGA
>JBGUGI010000086.1:0-9927 GCA_045111495.1 Bacilli bacterium
GTTATATTCCATCATATGATAATGCATAGGAACCACTATTCTCGGTTTAACCATGTCCACGATGGCTTTTAATTCTTTTGGATTAATTGTATAGAAGCCATTAATAGGCGCTAATAAGACATCAGCATTCTTAATAGGTTCTAATATTCTCTCATCTAATACACAGCCTATATCGCCCATATGGACGACTTTATAACCATCTACATCAAAGATGTGGATAAGATTTATACCACGCTTAGCACCATTCTCATGGTCATGAGGCACTCTTAACATTTTAGCGCTCACTCTATTGGGATTATCTTTGATAGGTACAAGATGATAAGCACTATGGTCAGCGTGACTATGTGAGGCTATAACGGCATCAACAGGTTCCACCTTAGGGAACTTAAGATTAGGTACACTACCATTTCCATATGGATCAATGACTATTTGATATTCTTTTCCTTTAATAAGAAATGAGGCATGGCCTAAATAAACTAATTCACTCATAATTATTTTCCTCAAAAATAGTTTATATCATTTATTACTTATAGCTGTAAAACTTTTAAAAGTTAATTCTGTTATGCGTATTGTATTTGTATTACATTGTCATTATAATGTAATTGAGGCCAGAAAAAAGTATATGCCAATTATTCAAGTAAGAGTTAATGATGATTTGAAGAATCAAGCCACCGCAGTTTACAAGGAACTGGGCATTGATTTATCTGCTGCAATAAGGATGTTTTTAAAAAGATCTATTGCTGAAGGTGGTTTTCCATTCTCCACAAAAATTGATGAGAATACTCTTAAGGCTATTATAGCGATTAATAACATACGCACTACTTCTGAAAAAAACGGAAATTCTTCTATGACTCTTGAAGAGATAAATGAGGAAATAAGGAAAACAAGAGAAGAAAGAAAAACAAAAAGGAAGAATAGCTAGTGAAGTATTATGTTGTAATTCCAAGGCAAATGCTTGAAATAATTGAAGAAACAAATCGTCAATCTTGAAGTCGGAATAAAAACTGGCTTCTTTTATTACTTGTTTATCTTGATAAATTGCATTTTAAATAAAAATGGACTACCATAAAATTATCTCGAAAGGAAGAACATAATTTATGGCTAAAAAAGCTAAGAAAGGCCCAGGCTTGTGGGCCGAATTTAAAGAATTCATCAATCGTGGCAACGCCTTCATGTTAGCTGTTGGTGTTGTTATTGGCGGAGCGTTCTCTGCGATCGTTAACGCCTTTGTTAATATGTTAATGTCCTTAGCGACATGGCCAGTCCCAGGTGGTTTAGCAGGCTTAGTTACTGTTTTACCAGCGTTAACAGAAGGCCAAAAAGGTTTACCAGATGTCGGCCAATCATTCGCCGCTGGTGAATACGACACAGTTGCTAAAGCTATCGGTGAAAAAGCCGGTGCAGGCGACCCATTAGTCTATGGTGGTAACGTCCTTAACAATAACTACGTTAAATACGGCACAAACTTCTATTTCAAAGGTTCCGCTATCATTAACTGGGGTGCATTAATTAATGCTGTCATCTCCTTCATTATCATTGCTATCGTCTTATTCATCATCGTTAAAGTGATGAATGCTGCTGCTAGAAAGAGAGAAGAACTCAAAGCTAAAGCCCAAGAAGCTTACTATGAAAAGCATCCAGAAGAAAGACCAGTTCCACCAGAACCAGGCAAACCAGAACCAACCGAGATCGATTATCTCAAACGTATTGCTGATGCTTTAGAAGCAAAGAAAGCAAAGAAAGAATAATTTGATTTAAATATAATTTAAAAGGAGCGATTGATTCGCTCCTTTTTGTTGCTTAGTAATTTGGGAATATTTTATACATATCCTCAACAGCGGTTTTCCCTTTTGTAGGATCGATAGAGAAGTATTTAGTTACTGAAAGCCATCTACCATAAGTATCAATAACACTGAAGTATAATTCAACATATGTGCCATCTTCATTGAACTCAAGACGTGATTGACGAATTATTTTTACGTGTTTAATAGACGCAAGTTCATAATCATTAGGTGTCCTTACCATAATCGCAGCATTTCCAAATTCACGACTAGATATATTGGCTGGAGTGTATTCTAAGCCTAATATTGAACTCATAACAGTTGTGCTATTTTCTATATCACCAACATAATAAGGATTCCCTTGCTTAACCACTCTACGGCTGGAATAGTATTTTGACCTATTGATAACCTTAACGAAGTTATCCACTGTAAAACTAGATATTAACTCTTCTTCAGCTTTCTTCGCGTCTTCTATTTCTTCTTTGGCACAATCGATGATATATTGGGCAACATTCGCATCAAAAGTGAAGTTATAGCGCTCGCTTCCGGTCGATACCCACCCAACTTCGTAAGTTAAAGAACCATCCGCGTAAATTGTAAAATGTGTTTCATAGCGAAAAGGAACCATTTCAGGATCAAGATATGCGTAAAAATCTATGTGTTCTTCTGTGGTTGGATTGATAGCGTCTACTCTTTCAAAAGACTTAACTTTGTTTAAGCCATCCAAGATGACGTTATCTTTGTCACGTATTTCATAGGAAAAAGTGGCATCAATATCACGATAGTTCATTATATCAAGAGAATCATATGGATAATCAATTCTCACCCTACCTCGAAAATACTTTGCAATTTCCATAGGTTCATCGATTTTAGATTCGATTTTTTCTGGTGTCTTTACTTTTTGATTACAGCCCACTAATGAAAGAGTGGTCAAAATAACAGGAATAAATAATAATTTGTTTTTCATTTAGTGGACCTCCATAGATATAAATATCTTCAAACAATAAGATAAAGATTTTTCTTGAACATAGCAAGAAAAAACGGTACCGATTATGATATCAATACCGTTTGGTTTATTTAATTAAACGTTTGAGATTAGATTTTGTCGTTTGAGCCTAACACATCTGTGATTTTGTGTTTGACTAATTGTTTGACATAAGCACGGCCATCACCGACATATTGACGTGGGTCGAAGTGATCTGGATGGGCTCTCATGTGTTCTCTGATACCGGCAGTCATCGCTAAGCGGAGGTCACTGTCGATATTGATCTTACAAACGGCTAATCTAGCAGCTTGTCTTAATTGAGCTTCTGGAACACCAACTGCGTCTTTTAAGGCACCACCGTTATCGTTAATGATTTTAACGAATTCTTGGTTAACGGAGGAGGAACCGTGTAAGACGATTGGGAAACCTGGTAAACGTTTACTCACTTCTTCTAAGATATCAAATCTTAATGGAGGTGGTAATAAGACACCTGTTTCTGGATCTCTTGTGCATTGTTCTGGTTTGAACTTATAAGCACCATGACTTGTACCGATAGCAATAGCTAAGGAGTCACAACCAGTTCTACGAACGAATTCTTCAACGTCTTCTGGTCTGGTGTAGGATTCTGCACCGTGTTCAACTTTGACTTCATCTTCGATACCGGCTAATGTACCTAATTCAGCTTCAACGGTAACGTATGGAACGTGAGCGTGAGCATATTCACAAACTTTCTTTGTGATAGCGATGTTTTCTTCGAATGGTTTGCTGGAGCAGTCAATCATGACTGATGTGAAACCACCGTCGATACAATCTTTACAAATTTCGAAATCTGCGCCGTGGTCTAAGTGAAGGACGATTGGTAAGTTGGTGTCTTCGACAGCAGCTTCAACCATCTTCTTTAAATAGACTGGTTTAGCATATTTTCTAGCGCCTGCGGAAACTTGGAGAATGACTGGTGAGTTGCATTCTTTGGCAGCTTCTGTAATAGCTTGGACGATTTCCATGTTATTGCAGTTAAAAGCACCAATTGCGTAACCGCCATTATAGGCTTTTTCAAACATTTCTTTAGAGTTAACTAATGGCATATAAATACCTCTTCTTTCCGGAATTATTATATACCACTTTATTATTTACACAAATAATACGTTAATATTTTTTATTAAAAGTTAGTTTACACTAACAGCAGCTATTACTCCTTGTATGTTCAGTAAGGCATCTAATTCATAACTATTATGAAGTGTATAGTTTTCTAAATTCTTCTTAATAATCAACTGGATTTCATCATAATCACTATCGTTTTTATAGTATTCATCTTTGATGACTCCAACTAATAGCATTCTTAAATAAGTCACTATTGAACCTTCAATCCAATACATTCTTTTAGTGACTTTAAAGTTATCAAAGTGCTCCTTGAGTTTCAAATACATTGGTAAACCATCGCCAGCGTCATGCCATAAGTCAGAGAAGATGAAATCATAGTCTTTATCTTTAATATCTTTAATAAAGTAGAAAGCATCCGCTTTATGGATATGGATCTTTTCTGGATGTGGGAATAAAGGTAATAAGTACTTTTTAAAGTTATTAATTAGTTCTAAATCCATTTCAACGATGTGCACTTCTTATACATCATCCTTAAGATGGTCCATATAAGCAAAATACCCCAAGCCTAAGCCAAGAGTTAAAACCTTGCCTCTCGCAATTTGAATTGGTATTTGCATCGTCCTGATTTCAAAAGGATTTAAGCTCATCCATTCATTATCACATAAACAAATTGTGGGATAAGTATAATCACTATCAAAGAAGCCTAATGACATCTTAAGAATGGAGTTACCACCATAATGGTATTCTTCTTCATAAGGGAATAAAGAATAAGCTTTTAGTGTCTTTTGACTAAGTGACCAATCGCCACTTTCAAAAGTGAGATTATTAAGTGCTTTTAAATATGGATTATTATTAAATTCATCAATATCAATAAGATTAGTGTCCCATCTAATACTCTTCTTAACAAATTCATTATCAGTGGGTCTATTTTTTAAAAGTTCATCAATAAAAGAGGAACGCTTTTCGAATTTGTTCTTATTTTTAAATTTATAAGGTTTGATACCAGGATTATTCCATACCATATCTCTTAAATAGAGCATATAGTCGATATTGTTTTCGTGTTGTTTAAAAAGAGAAACAAGCTTCTCTTTCTCTATTTCATTTAATTCGAAGCGCATTATTTTCCCTGCACTTTCTTTAATACTTCTTGATATTGATCTTCACTAAATGGAAGACGGGAAATGGGCACGATAGAAACATAGCCTTCATGAACTTGACGATAATCCGCCCAATCTGGCATATCTTCATGACTTTGCACATCTCTTAAAGGATAGAAAGTATCGTCTTTCTTATCAAAATAGTAATGATCTTTTCTAAAGTAACAACGGCCAATCTTAATGCCTTTACATTCCCCTTTAGGGAGATTGATATTTAAACAATATTCTTCACTCAGTAGGTTATACTTATTGATGAATTCCCAAATCTCATCAAAGTGTTCGATTAAGTTGGAATAATCATCAAAAGGGGCACTGAAGGCAATGGTCTTTTTACGGAATATTGTCGCGCCTAAGCACGCTCCAATTGTGCCGCTTAAAAAGACATCATAAGAAAGATTGTGTCCACTATTACAACCTGATACCACTAAATCAAAATCAATACCTAAACCACCTAAGGCTAAGTTTGCGGAATCTGTTGGGGTACCATGTACCGCATAGGTATGTTCGTCAATCTTATCAACTTTTAACCATTCCCCTAATGTGATAGAGGCGCTTTTACCGGACATATGTTCAAAAGGCGCAACAATTGTTACTTCCCCATATTTAGATAGTTTATCTCTTAAGATAGTTATTCCTTGAGCGTTATAACCATCATCATTAGTTAATAGTATTTTCATACTACCTATTTTCTAACATTTCTTTGTAAAAGAAAAGAGGGAACGATATCCCTCTTCTCAAGAACAATCAATCGATTATTGGTTGATCTTGTTTTCTTTAATAACTTTTTCCTTTAAGTATTCTGGAACTTCTTCGTAGTTAACGAATTCTCTATTGAAGTAACCAGATGCTTGGGTAATGGATTTAAGTTGTGTGACGTAGTCAACGATTTCCGCTTCAGGAATTAATGCTTCGATATCTTGCATACCTTCGTGTTCTTCCATGTTTTGGATACGAGCGCGTCTGGTATTTAAGTCAGACATAACGTCACCGGTATATTCACTTGGAACGATAACATGAATTCTCATGATTGGTTCTAAGATGATTGGTTTACACTTTGGATAAGCATCTTTAAAGGCTAAGATACCGGCCATTTTGAAGGCTTGTTCGTTACTATCAACTGGGTGATATTTACCATCCACTAAGACGCCTTTAACACCGATAACTGGGAAGCCTGCTAATGGGCCAGAGTTAAGAGCTTCAAAGAAACCTTTTTCGACAGCTGGGAAGTAGTTCTTTGGAACAGCACCACCGAAGACTTCTTCTGCGAAGCAGTTTTCTTCTGCTGGTTCAAATCTCATCTTAACAACACCATAGAAACCACTACCACCGGATTGTTTGACATAACGGCCATCACCTTCGGCTCTACCTTTAATAGATTCACGATAGACAACTTTCATTGGTTCAGTTGTGACATCAATCTTATAAGTATTCTTTAATTTTTCTAAGACGTAATTGAGTTGAGAATCAGAAACACCACCTAATAATAATTGTTTTGTTTCATTATTACGTTTGACTTCCACTGCTGGATCTTCTGCTTGAATCTTGGCTAATGCTGGACCAATCTTGGATTCATCGTTCTTATTAGCTAAGATAATGGCTTTGAATAAAACGGCGGATGGATAATGCGCTGGTTTGTAATTGATAATGGCTTTTGGAGAAGACATTGTCATACCACTTGCAACACCTTCAAGTCTTGTAATCGCAGCGATATCACCGGCGTGAACTTCTTGAATGGAATCGAGTTTCTTACCAGTCATTTGATATAACATGGAGATTCTTTGTGTGCCTTTACCAACATAGACTTCATCACCAGTTTTTAAGACACCAGAATTAACTTTAATAATATTAATTGTGCCTGAATATGGATCAACGATGGTCTTGAAGACATAAGCGGAGAATGGTTCGCTATCTTTTGTTTCTCTTGTTACTTCGTTACCATTATCATCTTTAGCTTCATATGGTTTTAAGTCCGCTGGGCATGGTAAGTAGTCAATGAACATATCGAGCATTGTTTCAATACCAATGTTCTTTGTTGCGCTACCGACTAAGACTGGGACTAATTCACCAGCTAAGACGAGTTTTCTTAAGGATTCATGAACTTCTTGGACGGTGAATTCTTCACCGGAGAAGAATTTTTCTAATAAGACGTCATCAGCTTTAGCAACTTCTTCACTAATCATGTTATGAAGTTCGAAAATCTTTTCTTTCTTATCATCATGAATTGGTTCATCTTGGCACTTATTGCCATGAAGTCTTCTAGCTTTTAAGTCAACGACATTAGCGAAGCCATCAAAGCCTTCACCATGACCTAATGGGTAACAGAATGGAATAGCGTTCTTACCTAATTTAGAACGAATTTCATCTAACAATTCATCGAAACTAACGTTTTCTTTATCAACTTTGTTGATAAAGATGAATGTTGGAATACCACGTTTTCTAAGTTGATTCCAGTGTTTGACTGTACCGACTTGGACACCGATAGAAGCATCGATCACTAAGACTGCACCTTTAACTGCGCCTAAGACACCAATGTATTCAGAAATGAAGTCGTCATTACCTGGAACATCGATAACGTTAATCTTATGATTCTTATATTCTAATGGGATGACTGCGGTTTGAATGGAACCGCCTCTTTTTTGTTCATCGGGTGTGTAGTCACTAAGAGTGTTTTTCTTTTCAACTTCACCTTTTTGAGGAATCAAGCCAGCGATAAACGCTAATGATTCTGCTAACGTTGTTTTACCTGTGGATTGGTGACCAAGGATAACGACGTTTCTAATATTTTTTGCATCGTAATTTGCCATATTAATAACTCCTATTAAAGTCTAAAGTATTTGCTGTATCTGCCCTTATTGATAAGTTGGATACGATTATCTTTGATAAGTTCTGCTAAAGCTTTTTCAATGGTTGCAGGACTTGTGCCATATAAAACATTTTGAATAACGCGTTTACCGATTGGTCTAGCACTATCAAAGATGACTTTATAAACCTTTTCAACAGTTAAACTTTTTTCATTATTAACTTCCATGATGTAATCGAGTTTACGATAAGCTTCAAGGATGCACTTTAACATGTAAGTAACGAATTGTGTGTAATCATTTTCATTGTTACCCCAGCCTTGTGAAGAAGCTTCAAAAGCATCGATATAATCGGATAAACGTTGTCTCATGATATATGGAATTGAGAAGTAATTACCAATATCATAACCGTATCTCTTCATTAAGAAGTTGAGCATTAAACGGCTAACTCTACCATTCGCATGATTGAATGGATGGATACAAATGAAATCAAGAAGGAATGCCAAAATAAGAACAAGCTTATTAGTTTCTTCATTTTGACTGACCAAATTGAATTGGTAGACCAAGTTGTCAAGTAAGGAGGCGACTTCACTTGGTTCGGCAGTGACGAAGATTGTTCTCATACTTCCGTCTGGCATTCTTTCTTGAATGTAATTGATACTGTCTTTATATTGACCACCGATTTCTGGGTTGTAATCCTTATATAAATAGTAATGTAATGTGGAGATGAATGAACGGTCAAATGGTTGGAACTTGTAGCATTCATCAATAAGTTTTAAAGCCTTGTAATATCCAACAAATAGATATTCAGGTAAGGTTTGTGGAGATTGACCTTTTTCAAAGATCGCTTTGATGCGGTCATCACCAATAAAAATGGTCCCTAATGCGTTGCTAGCTTCAGTACCACTGATAAAAGCGAGTTCTGTAAGCTTTTCAACCTTTTTCATTTTGTGGGCCATTGTGGTTTTGCCTTTATATAATTCAATAGAATTAAGTAAAGAAACAATGTTAGGGTTGCTTAAAAGATTGTTAACAGCACCCTGTAAATCAAACATTCTCATATGTACACCTCGTGCAGTTTCATTATTATACACATGAAAAATAATTGCAACTCTATATTTTTAGGCAAAAAATACCGAGTTAAAATTTTTTATATGATTATAGGTTAAAGGGTGCTTGCGCACCCGCTATGCGCGCATATTTATATAATAAAGGAAAAGGAAATCGCATGAAAAAAGACCCAAAAACTGGGTCTAATTTCGTAATAAGGTTAAAGGAAATTATTCTTTATTTTCTTCGACTTGTTCTGGTTTATTCTTGTTTTGACCGTTAACGACGATACCGAAGATACCAGCGATGACATAGAATGGGTTGAAGGAAATGACACCGAATACAATCGCATTAATGAATGGAGCGAGGCTACGGTAATAGTCTTCTTCAACTTGTTTTTGTGCTTTCTTAACGAAGATGTTGCAAAGAATTACTGCGGCTAATAAGTGGACACCATAACCAAATGCTTTTGCACCAGTATTAATAGTGTCTTGGTTATCGTCAACGACACCAACAATCATCGTGATAAAGCCAATGACGAGCATCAAAATAGAAAGAATGAGATAGATAAGGTTCACGATATTACCATATCTAAACATTTTTGGGGTATTGTTTTTCATTATTTATTTTTCTCCCTTTTAAGTAAATTAACTTTAACACGATTTAAGGTTGAAGTGATATTATAATGTTCGTATGAACATGATTGGTTACATTAAAAAGTCCGATGAGACCTTTAAAAAGTCTCCCGCTAATATTGCGGACGCTTTACTCATGTCTTGGGTGGCGTATTTTGACTTTAGTTATGTTAAAGACCAACTACCACTTAAACTAGAAGATTTTAAATATATAAATGAATATAAGAAATTAGATCCTTATATCAGTTCATTTGTGCCGCGTTATTCCAGAAGATTCTTAAGACTTCTATATAACTCACCAAGATTTAAAGACGCTGAGCTATTAGCGAGTGAATACATCTTAGATAAAAAGAAAGATACTCAGTTCGCGGTTATCGCCGTGAGATGTGATAAGGATATTATTGTCGCGGTAAGAGGTAC
>JBGUGI010000087.1:0-3932 GCA_045111495.1 Bacilli bacterium
CCGCAAGAGCTATTTACGCTAGTGCGAAAGAGAAACTCAGAAAGGAGTTAAGATGAACTTCGAAAAGTGGATGAAAAAGCGCGGCAACAATAAGCTCAACGCCTATGCGAAAAATCCATATCATGTTTCATGGATTAAACGCATGCCTATGTGGAGCAAAGTTCTCGTGCCTACAGCATTAGCCATGACCGCGGCAGTAGTGGTTATCTCTGTCGGTGTTTTACCACATCTCGGCATGAATAAAGCCGCTTCTAAGCCAAGATATAGTGATGCAGAGCAATATAGTTCGTATAAACCTGCACCTTCATATGACGAGATGAGTTCAGCAAATCAAAGCAAGCAAACACCAGGAAGTCAAAGCGATGGCGCTAATTCAAAGCCACTTTTATATGAAAACATTTCTTATACTTTCTCTGGCAAAAGCCTGATTAAAAGTAAAAACTCAGAGTCTATTGGTCCTAGAATTGGTACAGCAACAATTGAAAACTTAAATAATCAATCAAAAGAAGTAGAGCTATATTCCTTTACAAATATTGATCAAGAAATTGCTATTCTCGCTAAAGAAGCAAACTCTAACTTATATAACATTTATTTCAATTATTCTTGTCATTTCCATGATGTAGATGACTTTGTTAATCTCTTATCACCTGATGTTGAAATCAAAATCGACAAGATTTTATATTGTGATAAGACTGTTCAACCTAACACTGAATCAACATACATCTACTATGATGAAGCTAATATTTATAACATTTGGTTTGATGATGGAACCATTGAAGGATATACGGCGATAGATTATGACTATGAATCTAGTTATAAATACTATTACCTCAATTTAAAAGTGCCGACTTTTGATGGTTATACATTCACTGCCTACTTCTACGATAGTGGTTATATTGTCTTTAATTTCCTTGAACAAAACCACATCTTCGAATTAGGACAAGAAAGATATCAAACTTTCACTACCTATTTAGCAAATACCGGTCAAAATCATTAGTCTCTTTAATTTTATTAAATGCTTATTCATGCTATAATATTATTTGCTGAAAAGAAGGAAATAGTATTATGGAACAACAATATAAAATCGTTATTGATGCTTTAGGAAGCGATAAAGGCCCAGAAGCTATTATTTTAGGCGCGTCTTTAGCCTTAAAAGAATTTCCTAACTTATCAATCACTTTGGTGGGTCCTGAAGCCCTCATTAATCAAAAAATGCAAGAATACGGTGTGGATCAATCCCGTTTCAAAGTTATTCCTGCAGAAGAAACCATTACCAATTACGAAAACCCATATACGGGTATTATGAATAAACCACAAGCATCCTTAGTGCAAGCGATGAAAGAAGTGGGTAAAGAAGAAGAAAACTACGCTGGTATGATTACCGCTGGTAATAGTGGTGCCATTCTAATGGGTAGTTTTAGATTCTTAAGCGATGAAAATAAAACCAGACCATGCATGGCCGCTGTTCTTCCTAACGGAAAAGGTTCTTATAGCTGCGTAGTGGACACAGGAGCGACAATTGACTGCTCCGCTGGACAATTACACTCATTCGCCCGTTTAGGCTCTAATTTGATGAAAAAGATGTATCAAATCGAAAGTCCTAAAGTCGCATTACTTTCCAATGGTGCGGAAGCCACTAAAGGTAACCACTTAGTAAAAGAAACATATCCTCTCTTAAAAGAAGATGAAACCATTAACTTCATCGGTAATATCGAAGGCAATCAAACCTTAACGGGTGACGCTGATGTCATCGTCTGCGATGGTTTCGCGGGCAACCAAGTCCTTAAGAACGTCGAAGGTGTAGCGAGACAATTAATTACTGATATTGTTAAACTCTCTAAAAAGAGAGAAAGACCAGAATTCATGGAAGTCGCTCAATACTTAATGAAATCCTATGATATTTCCGCTTTAGGTGGTGGCTTAGTCTTAGGTACAAGAAAACTTGTTATTAAAGCTCGTGGCAACTCCGATGAAAGAGCGATTGTTAATATTTCTAGAATGCTTTTAAATCACGCAAGTGGTGAAGCAGTCTTAACCCAATCACAAAGAGAAGACGCTCTTCGTTGATAGAAGTTTACTAATTTGGTAAACTATTAAAGTTCGAGGTTTTTTAAAATGTTAGAAAAATTAAAAGAATTAATGAAGAACGTTGATCCAGATATGAATCTTGATAACGTCACTTTAGATACAAAGTTAATTGATGATTTACATTTTGACTCATTAGGTATCATGATGTTTGCGATGGCAATTGAAGATGAATTTGGTGTTTCATTCGATGAACCGATGAATTTCTTAACTGTCAAAGATGTCGTTGACTTCATTGAAGCTAATAAGAAATAACTTATTATATCCAAGTTAAAAAGGACCATTAAATGTGGTCTTTTTTCATTTATTTTCAAATAAAATAAAGGTTTTATCTTGAAATTATGCTTATATATAGGCATAATACGAGTAACAAGAAAGAGAATCTTGATAATTAAAAAGAAGCTAAAGCGTATGTCTTAGTTTCTTAAGAAAGGAACATTTTTTAATGAAGATGAAAAAAGGTTTAGGCGCTCTTGCTATCTTATTAGCTTTAACCGCTGTTGCTTGTAACGGTGCTCCAGCTAATGATAGTAGTAACGCTAACAAATCCACAAGTGGTGGTCAACAATCCACTTCTGCACTCCCAGCCATCAAAGTTACTGCTGCTGAAAGCAAAACCACTCTCGAAGTTAATGAGACAGTTAAATTAAGCTCTGATGTCGAAGGCGTTACATGGTCAAGTTCTGATCAAGCCGTTGCCACAGTTGATGACAAAGGCACAGTTACCGCTGTTGCTGCCGGTACTGCCAAAATTACTGCTAAAAAGGATGGCTATAAAGATGGTTCGGTCTCCATCACTGTTAACAAGCCAGCCAACCCATTATTAAAGCCATTAGAACGTAATTACACAGAAGGCACACCAGCGCAAAATACTGCGGGTAAAGAATACATTCCATTAAACGATGCAGCCGCTAACAAAGTTGGTGTTAAGATTGCTATTACAAACTGGGAAGTCCCAACATTCACAGATGCTACAGCTACAGCCAAATTAGCTGATGATGGTGGTATTGAACCAAAGAACGATCACAACGCATTCATCGCTTTCAGAATCATTGCGCCAAAAGCTGGCAATTACCAAATGGTAGTTACAGGTAAAGGTTCATCCTCTGGTGATGGTAAAACCCTTAACGATAGAGCGTTTGCCGTTAAAGTGAATGGCGAAGACGTTGATGTCGAAGGTGACAGAGAACCAATCAACTCAACTAATCACACAGCATTCGTTGCCGCTCCAACAATTGCATTAAGAGGTACAGAAGAAGATGTCATTGCACTTTCTTGCTCTGATTATCGTATTAAATTCGATCTTACTTCATATGTCCTCTTCAACGAAATCTAATAATTAATTATTAAGTTTCTAATAAACCATCGGTTAAGCCGGTGGTTTTTTCTTATCATTCAAATATATGATACACCAGGACTAGTGTGTAATATATTAATATTTTTATTGCGCATGTTTTTATCCTTATATATTATATATGAGCGTGTGCAAAACCACACCCAGACCATTTTAGGTCGTTTTTAATGGGAAAGTACCGATACACCAGGTACTGTGGTGTGCACAAAATGAAACAGTTATTGAAAGGAGCAATTATGCCAACAATTAACCAATTAGTGCGTCAAGGCAGACAAAATAAGACATTCAAGTCTAAAGCCCCTGCTCTTGGTCAAAGATGGAACTCTTTAAAGAAAAAAGAGACAGCCCAACCTGCAGCGCAAAAACGTGGCGTTTGCACCCGTGTTGGTACAATGACACCAAAGAAACCTAACTCAGCTTTAAGAAAATACGCTCGTGTTAGATTAAGCAATGGTTATGAAGTCACTGCCTATATCGGTGGTGAAGGACACAA
>JBGUGI010000088.1:0-6396 GCA_045111495.1 Bacilli bacterium
ATTGGTTTATCATTTTTAGTGGAAAAGGATGTTGAGTACACAACGTTCAAACTCTTAGAGGATAATTATCTTCCCGCATAGATTTAAAATAAACTAACGCTTATTTTACTAATGCGTTAATATATTAGCGTGGTTAAAAAGTATTTAGCGTTAGATCTCGGAACTAAAACACTAGGAATCGCCTATAATGACGCCCTAGGTTTTGTCCATGGTTTAGAGACATTCCGCTTCGATAAGAACCAATATATTGTCGCTAGAAAACACGTCATCGAATTATCCGAAAAGATGATGATTAACGACATTGTGATTGGTATGCCTTTACACCTCTCTGGTGAACAAAGTGAAATGAGTCAAAACGTTCTACGTTTTATTGAAGACTTAAAGAAAGAAAAACCAGCATTAAATATCGACACAATGGATGAAAGATTAAGCAGTGTCACAGCGAACAATTTCATCTCCGAAAGAGGGATGAACCATCAGCAAAGAAAAGATAATGTTGATAAGATTGCCGCTTGTGTCATCCTCGATACATATTTAAGAATGAAAGGAAACTAATTATGGAAATCAAAAACGAAAAGCAAATGGTCGTTACCGATAACGAAGGTAAAGAACACTTAATGCAAATCCTTTTCACCTATGAAAATGAAGAAAGAAATACATCCTATGTTTTCTTCTATGATACCGAAGATAAAGACGAAGAAGTTGTCGTCATGCGCTACACAGATGATGGTGATTTAAGCCCAATTGAAGATGACGAAGAATACGAAGAAGTAGAAGAAGTTTTCAACGCTTGGCAAGACGATCCAAAAATCCAAGAATTGAAGCAATCAGATAAATAAAATAAAAACATAGCATTATTTATGCGATATTGATATAATATCGCTTGCAGAAATGAGGTAATTTACATGGCAGACAAACAAAAACTTACCAAAGCTGGTTATAAAAAATTACAAGATGAATTAAAGTATTTAGTCGATGAAGCTCGTGAAGAAGTTAAGAGACAATTAGCTGAAGCTCGTGCTCAAGGTGACTTATCCGAAAACGCTGACTACGACGCTGCAAGAGGCAAACAAGCCGAAGTCGAAGGTCGTATTAAAGAAATTGAAAACATTTTAGCGAATGCTGAAATTATTGAAGAAGGTAAAACAAATTCTAAGAGAGTCGGTTTAGGTTCTACCGTGACAATCCGTTTCTTAGAAAACAATAAAGAAGCTTCATACATGATTGTTGGTACAGTTGAATCTGACCCAGTCAACGGCAAGATTTCTAACTCCTGCCCATTAGGTGAAGCCTTAACCGGTAAGAGTGCTGGCGACATCATTGAAGTCAAAGCCATCAAGACTTACAAGGTTGAAATCTTAAAAATTGAAGTAAAATAACACAAATTTTCAAAAATTTAGGAAAAATTTCAATTTGACCTCCTACTTATTAATAGAGGAGGTTTTTTGTTTATGTTAAAAATTCTTATTGGTGTGACGATTGTTGCCTTTATTCTGATCATCGGTTTTTTAGTCATTGATCCAGACTTAAATCCTGCGACATCCGCGAACAGCAACAACATCACCGAAGTTAGTAACCAAAACGGTAGTAAGTACACAATTGAAGGTGAAGTTTACAAAGCTGGAACATACGTTCTGAGCGATGGAATTACCATGCATGACTTATTAGAAGCCGCTGGTGGAACAACCGCTAACGCAGACGATTTAGCGTACTTTGATAACGCCAAGTTAAAAGCTGGGACAACTTATTACATTGCAAGTAAGTTTGATGAGACTGATATTTGCTCTAAAAGTGAAATTGGTAAAGTCAATATCAACGAAGATGATGCTCAAACACTAATGACGGTCAACGGCATTACAACATCAATTGCTACTTCAATTGTATCTTATCGAAGTGAAAATGGTATTTATAATACCATCGAAGATCTTTTGAACGTCTACGGCATTGGTAACGCTACCTATCATAAGGTTCGTAATTACGTCGTCTTGCATAAGTGATCATTTTTCTATTTTTCATTGGTTTTTATTTAGGCAATGTTCTTACTAGATCACTAATCATTCTTTTAATTGTAGTCGCCTTATTTCTTCTATTTGTTTTTAAAAGGTTTAAGCTTATTCCTTTATTAATTTCTTTAGGAGGAGTAGTTCTAGGCTTTGGCCTATCTTTTGTGCATATTTCTTATAACAAGACCACATATTCAGGATTTGTTTATACCGCAAAAGAAAACTACTTCCTCCTAAACAGTGGAGGCGAAAGACTCTATGTTTATAGTAAAGGTCACGCCTATGATTTGGGCGATTACCTTTCTATTGAAGGTAAAAAGGAAGAATTGGACTTTGCGACATTAGAATCTAGCTTTGATTTTAAAGAGTACCTTAATAACAAAGGTGTCTTTCATGCATTAAACGCAAGAAAGATTAATGTGAAATGGCATAACTTTGTAAGAATTAACGAGGCAAGAAACAAAGCGCTCAGCCATTTTACTAGTGAAGAGCGCGCAATAGTGGGATCGATACTTTTTTCTGATGGAGAAGAAAGTGCCACAAGTAATAGAATTGCTAATCTTCATTTATCTAGGTTTCTATCCGCGAGTGGTCTTTATCTGGGTCTATTTGCCTTAATACTTAATTATTTGCTTGGTCTATTCTTGCAGGATAAACATGCAGAACTAATAACCATCGCGCTTTTAGCCATTTACATGGTTTTTACGATACCTAAATTTAGTGTGATACGTGTAGTTTTCCTTTTGCTTTTAAAATGGATTAATAAACACCCACTTAAAAGGAAGTTCACCTATTTAGAAGTCATCTCTTTTGCGGGTATTTTATGCTTACTTTTTGACCACTTTTTAGCATATCAAGATAGCTTCATTTTAGGTTTCTTTATTCCAATTGTTTCCTATTTGATTAAGGACATATATAACGATAATAAATATCAGGCTTATTTCTTTAAAGCTTTCACAATATATTTATTCTTTATACCTTTTGAAATTGCTTATTACCATAAAATGGTAATTTTCTCTTTTCCTTTACAGCTAATAAGTACGCCGTTGTTCTTGCTTATTGGTGTTACTTCTTTACTATGTTTCTTTAGGATTCCAATCTACGCTTTCGATCGATTATTTATCTTTTTATTAAGAGGATATATCATGGGAATTAAGAGTTTATCATTTGGCCCGTATATTCCTGAACTCCCACAGGTTTTACTCTTAGTTTATTATTTCTTATATATTGTTTATTTATATTATTTATCTATTGGCTTTATTCCAATTGAAAGAGGATTATCTATTGGATTAGTGAGTATTGTTTTGCTTTACGCTATTCCGATAAATAATAGGTTAACAAACGAAGTATCTTTTGTTAATGTTGGTCAGGGTGACTGTACATTTATTAGAGAGCATAATAGAGTCACATTAATCGATACTGGTGGCTTAACTTATACTGATATCGCTAATAACAATTTGATTCCATTTTTAAGAAAGAACCGTATTTATAAAATCGATAGTGTCTTTATCACTCATTATGATTATGACCATTATGGGGCTTTAGAAAACCTTAGAAAGCAGTTTCGTATTGAGCACGTCTATGATTATTATTCTTCTTTTCCCATCAGTGTTGGTAATCTCACATTCAATAACTACAACACCTATGGCGTAACGAGTAACGAAGAAAACGATCGCTCTTTAGCTTTGTCTTTTAATATCCTCAATAAGGACTTTGTCATTATGGGAGACGCTCCTAGTTGGGTAGAAAAGAAGATAATCAAAGAATATGAATCTATTCCTTGTGACATCTTAAAAGTTGGTCATCATGGTTCAGACACATCATCTTGTGAAGAGTTTATTACTTATATGAACCCAAAAACTGCGATTGTTTCATGTGGAAAGAACAACAAATTTGGTCATCCTTCAAAAAGTGTTGTTGAGACATTAAATAGACACAACATCAAAATCAGAAGAACAGATTTAGAAGGAACTATTACATATCGAGAGTTTTCGCTTTAAAAAGTAAGATTATGTAGTTACAAAATATAAAATATTTTATAATGATTTCATGATTTATCTTATCAGTGGCAAACAAAACATTCGTTTAAAGAGCCAAATGAAAAGCATCGTTAAGAAGTCTTTAAAAGAGATGGATGCGATGAATTTCGTAAAGTTTGATGCCTCTTTGACCCCAATTCAAGAAATTGTTAGCGAGGCTAACTATATGCCTTTAGGCTACGATTCAAAAGCGGTCATTGTTGATTCTCCTTATTTCTTATTAAAAGAAAAGGGCAGAAACAAAATCGAAAGCGAACAAGATTACGAATCATTGAAGAATTATTTAGCTAATCCTAATCCAGATTGCGATTTGATCTTTTTAGTGAACACTAGTGATAGTGATTTAGATAAAAAGAATGAAATTAATCAATTAATTGAAAAAAACGGCCAAGTAGTGGTCCTTACTGAACCAAAACAAGAGCAGTGGAATGATGTTGTGAAACATTACTTCTCTGAAAAGTGGCCAGATACCGTGATTGATAGTGATGCAGTAGCCGAACTTGCTAGAAGAACAGAAGGCGATTATGCTTCTTTATTTAATAATGGTAGCAAGTTAGCGTTATACACTAATCACATCACTTTTAGTGATGTCACAATGATGGTGACACGTCCTTTAGAAGAAAATGCTTTTATGCTCTTTAACTATTTAGTGGATGAAAGAAACATGGATGCTGTCGCGTTATTCCTTGACCTTAAGAGTAGCAATGTTGAACCAGTGACTCTTATTAGCATGATTGCTAATCAATTTAGATTATTAAATAGAGTCTCATACTTAGCGAGACATAGCTATGGACCAGATGATATCGCTAAAGAATTAAATATTAATCCAATTAGAGCGAAGATTTTTAGAAAGAATAGTTTTGTGATCTCTGGTAAACGTATATTACAAACTTTAGAAGACTTATATCAGTTAGACTGGCAAATTAAAAGCGGTCTTGTGGACCGCTATTACAGCTTTGAACTGTTTCTAATTAATTTTAAAAGAAAATAATTAATTATCTGAGTGCGTTGACTAAGCGAGAAAGTTCGCCTTTTTGTCTTGCAGCAGTATTCTTGTGTTGAATACCATCACTCACGGATTTATCAATTAAACGGAAAGCCGCATTCAATAATTCTTCGGCCTTAGCTAAATCTTTCGCTTCAACGGCTAATTTGACTTTCTTAATGGAAGTACGGATAGCGCTTTTGGCAGATGCATTTCTTTGACGAGCTTTTTCGTTGGTTTTGATACGTTTGATTTGTGATTTTATGTTAGCCATAAAGTTACCTCTTTTCTAGTGCCGAGTGTAATCTTAACAAAATTCGGCAAATAATGCAATTATTTATTTCTTTTCTTTTAAGATGCGAGCGATTTCTTCTACGAAATCGTTAACGCAGGTGAGCTTACCATATTGTTCTTCAGGAACTTCAATGTCGAATTCTCTATCAATTTCTTGGACTAATTCAACATAATTCATGGAGTCACCACCTAAGTCATTAATCCAGTGATCTTCATCGTCAATTTTGAAAGCTGGTAAGACTAAGATTTTGGAGAATAAGGCTCTCACTTTTGGAAGGACATTTTCTAATGTTTCCTTAGAGAACTTTCTCACTTTGCTAGAAACTTTCTTTTGGTTAATTAAGACATACTTATTAGAACCATTTTCAATTTCTTTCTTAATCGCGAATCTCTTAACTTTCATGTTATTTGCCATAGGCAAACGGTTCTTTGCTAAGTAGATATTATCAATCTTTGTGTCGTGAGGAAGTTTGATTTCTTTGACAGTCTTTTCAATTTCCTTAAGAGCCTCTTCATCGGTCTTATCATCAAGTTCTAAGACTAAGACGATATCTTCACGTAAGGCTTTATCTTTATTGATAACACCTAAGACTGATAAGTTATTCACACTTGGTAAATCTTTGAAGTAGATTTCGAGTTCATCTGGGAAGATGTTTTCACCGTTGGCGTTGATGATGACATCTTTCATTCTACCTTTCATGATATAGCCAGTAGCTTCTTTATTAACGATATCACCTGTATGGAAATAACCATTATCTAAAGCGGTTTCTTTTTCCACGCCAGCGATGATTTCTCTAATATGAATTGTAGGAGATTTCACTAAGAGTTCATTGTTCTCTTCACTAACTTTATATTCGACACCATGGAGTGGTTTACCAATATAGCCTAATAATCTTTGCTTCACATCTGGAGAAAGCTCGACAGAAGTAACACCGATTTCAGTCATGCCGTATCCGTTATATAAAGGATAGCCTAAGCCATTGACCGCTCTTAAGGTTTCATTAGAGAGGTAACCGCCACCAGAGATACAATTTCTGACGTGTTTACCTAAGATGTTACCTTTAACTTTATCATT
>JBGUGI010000089.1:0-26745 GCA_045111495.1 Bacilli bacterium
ATCTTAGAAGAAATGGCGTTGGAAAATGAAAAGCTCGCAAAGATTCAAGAAAAGATTTCTCAAATTAAAACTAAAACTATTGAAGAATATAATAGGTTAAGTGATGATGAGTTCTTATACGCTATCGTGAGACTTGGAAGAACGTTAAAACCTAACTTCGTAATGAGCCGCGCTCAAGGCTTAGAAATTAGAAAAATCTTTAAGTCTGATAAGGCCAATATCAGCGTGGATATCTCTGGTCTTAAACTTGTAAAAAGCTATGATTCTTTTGATTTAATTAAGGATGATGATAAGCAAGATTTCTCTTACGAAATTAAAGCGCCAACAATGCTTGATACTGAATATTTTTATTTAGATTTTACTGGCGATACAAGCGATAGAAATGTTACCTCAAATGACTATCCTTTAACTATTAGGAACGCTAAGCCAGAAGACACCTATCTCATCAGTGGATACGCCAAACAATTAAGAAGATTATTTATTGATTGGAAAGTGCCTTTACCTTTAAGAAAAAGATGGCCTGTTATCGTTAATAAAGATGGAATTATTATTTATGTTCCACGCTATCAAAAGAATTTTAAAAAGGAAGACGACTGTAATTTTTACGTTAAATAAAAAGTATTAGTTGCGTTTTTCTTTTATTAAATAAAGAAATATGCCTATAATTAATCAAATCGAAAAACGTTTATATCAAAGGAGGTAGAAATTATGGATGAAGAAAATAATAGACCTGAAAGTCGTGTCTCTAGAAGTTTTATTTTCTCAATAATCTTTGTGGCCGGAATTCTCGCCTTAATTGCTTATCTCATTTTCTCCAACATGAACAGCGCGACAGAAATCACTCGTGCTCAATTGGTCAATTACTTGGCCACTGGTAAAGTTAATGATGTTCAATTAGTGCAAGCTCAGACTGTTATCACTGTTAATGGTCACTACACCGATACCGATTCTACTGGTAAATCTCAAAAAGTCTCCTTCTATACACAAATTCCAGAAGAGATGTATAACACAGAATATACCTGGCGAGTCGATAAGGATGTTAATGAAGATGGTGAAATCAATGAAAACGATACAATTGATTCCACAATCCTCAAAGTGATCCTTGATGCTGAAAAAGTCGCTAAAGAAAAGAATCCAAAACAAAAATTCTTAACTGTTAAGAATCCTTACGAAGTAACATTCTGGGATCAATGGGGTCCAACAATCATCATGGTTGGTGGTTCAGCCTTATTGCTCTTGTTCTTATTCTCAAGAATGTCTTCCACTGTAAATTCTTCTAATAGACAAGCAATGGATTTCAATCGTTCTCGTGCTAGAAGAGTTAACACAAGCAAAATCAAATTTGATGATGTGGCTGGTGCTGACGAAGAAAAGAACGAGATGAAAGAACTTGTTGATTACTTAAAAGAACCAAAGAAATTTACAAAGTTTGGTGCTAAACTACCAAAGGGTGTCCTCTTAGTGGGCCCTCCAGGATGTGGCAAAACATTATTAGCCAAAGCCGTTGCGGGTGAAGCTGGTGTTCCATTCTTCTCCATCTCTGGTTCCGACTTTGTCGAAATGTTCGTTGGTGTCGGTGCGGGACGTGTGAGAGACATGTTCAGAATCGCTAAAGAAAACGCTCCATGCTTAGTCTTTATCGATGAAATCGATGCTGTTGGTAGACAAAGAGGCGCTGGTTTAGGTGGTGGTAACGACGAACGTGAACAAACACTTAACCAATTACTCGTTGAAATGGATGGCTTTAATGATAACGCTGGTATCATCGTTATTGCTGCGACAAATAGAGATGACGTTCTCGACCCAGCTCTTTTAAGAGCAGGCCGTTTTGATAGAAAGATTACTGTTTCTTTACCTGACAAAAAAGGCAGAGAGGCCATCTTCAAAGTCCATTCTCGTAACAAAGTGTTAGATGACGAAGTCAACTTTGAAAACCTTTCAAAGAGAACTGTTGGTTTCTCTGGTGCTGATATTGAAAATATCATGAATGAAGCCGCAATCTTAGCGATTCGTGCTAATAGAGAAAGGATTACTGTTGATGATATTGACGAAGCTATTGACCGTCGTGTCGCTGGCCCAGCCAAGTCCTCACGTTCTTTAACTCCACACGAAAAAGAAATGATTGCCTATCATGAAAGTGGTCACGCCATTATCGGTTTAAGATATCCACACAGTGATAAAGTTCAAAAGATTACTATCATTCCACGTGGTAACACAGGTGGACACGTACGCAGTACGCCTGAAGATGATCGCTTTACTAACAGTAAAAAAGAACTCATTGCCCGTATTGTTGGCTTAATGGGTGGTCGTGCTAGTGAAGAAATCTTCTGTGATGATATTTCTAACGGCGCTTCAAGTGATATTGAAGTGGCAACCGCAATTGCTAGAGCAATGGTTACTGAATGGGGTATGTCTGATTTAGGCCCAATTCAATACGAAAGAAATACCGGTAGTGTCTTCTTAGGAAGAGACTACACAAATACTCAAAAGAACTTCTCTGTTGATACCGCCACAAAGATTGATAATGAAATTAGAAAGATTATCGATTTTGCTCACGAAGAAGCTCTCCGTGTCATTAAGGAAAATAAAGATGATGTTATCCTCTTAGCCAAGACCTTAATTGACCACGAACAAATCACTGGTGAAGAGATCGATTACTTAATGGCAAATCGTCATCTCAAACGTGATGAAAAACCAGCGACTGTTGAGTTCCCAGAACCAAACAAAGAAGAACCAAAAGTCGAGGAAAATAAATAACAAACTAGGAAGGTTCACGCCTTCCTTTTACTATGTTTTGATATGTGGAAATTAGGTAAGTTTGTCATCGAAGGAAAAGTCGTTCTCGCCCCAATGGCGGGAGTGACAAGTGAAGGTTATAGAAAATACCTCAATACTTTTGGTGTGGATATCTGTGTTTCTGAAATGGTTTCTGATATGGGACTTATCTATCAAAACAAAGAAACAGAATCATATGTTAAGTATCAAAAAGATGGTGTTTTAACTGGCGTGCAATTATTTGGCGCTAAACCTGAGAATTTAGCAAATGCGGCTAGACGGGCCATTGAAATCAACCCAGAAATTGACTTCTTTGACGTTAATATGGGTTGTCCAGTTCCTAAGGTCACTAAGACCGGCGCTGGCTCCGCATTAATGCTTAACCCAAAGTTATGTGGCGAGATTATTAAAGCCATTAAAAGCGTCACTGATAAGCCAGTAACCGCTAAGATTAGGTTAGGCTATAATGAGGTTAACTTTTTAGACGTTATTAAAGCCCTTGAAGAAGCTGGAGTGGACGCCATTGGAATCCACGCCAGAACAAGAAAAGAACTCTATATGGGAGAACCACATTTTGACTTATTGAAAGATTTAAGAAGCAAGATGAAAGTTCCTCTAATGGTATCAGGTAATATCTATACTTTGGATGATGCGATTAAGGCCTTAGAAATTACAGGTGCTGACGCTGTCATGGTAGCGCGTGGCGGAATGGGCAATCCCTTCCTCATTAAGCAAATAAAAACGTACTTTGAAACTGGGGAAAGATTACCTAATCCATCTTTCTTAGAACAATGTGAATATTGCTTAGAACTCGCTAAATCAATGTGTGAAGAAAAAGGCGAATTAACCGCGATGAGAATCTATCGTGGCATTGCCCCTAAGTTCTTCTCTGGATTTGCTAATTCAAGAGTGCTGAGGACTGTTTTGGCGACATCGCTTACTGACTATCAATCGCTAGTGAACATTCTTGATGAATTCAAGAAAGAAAATATGAAATTTTAACGTTTGTCTTTCTTTAGACAAAGAACTTGTATATAGTATTGGACGGAGATATTTGAAAGGAAAGTTGAAAATATGAACATTAATGAATTAAATGACCAAGAGTTAATCCGATTAGAAAAGATTAAAAAATACCAAGAATTAGGTATTGATCCATTTGGCCAAGCTTATAAAGTTTCCCATTCTATTAAAGAAATTCGTGCTTTATGTAATAAAAAGAGCGAAAAAGCCCTCGCTAAAATGGCTTTAAAAGTTTCTGTCGCTGGCCGTATTAAAGCCATCCGTAAGATGGGTAAAGCCTCCTTTATGAATATCCAAGATAAAACTGGTAACATCCAAGTTTACTTATCACTTGATGGTTTAGGCAAAAAGAACTATGAACTTTTCAAAATGGCGGATATTGGTGATATCGTTGGCATCAAAGGTATCATGAACTTAACAAGAACTGGTGAACTCACCATTAAAGCCCAAAAGTTTGTTCATTTAACAAAGTGCTTACATCCATTACCAGAAAAATTCCATGGTTTAACTGACGTTGAAGAACGTTCTAGAAGAAGATATTTAGACTTAATTATGAATGATGAAGCTCGTAAAGTGGCTTTCATGAGACCACAAATCATTCGTAGTATCCAACACTTCCTTGATGGCAAAGGTTTCACTGAAGTTGAAACTTCAATTCTTTCCCCAATCTTAGGTGGTGCTTCCGCTAGACCATTCATTACTCACCACAATACATTAGATAAAGATTTCTATTTAAGAATCGCTACTGAACTTAACCTCAAACGTTTACTCGTTGGTGGTATGGAAAGAGTGTATGAAATTGGTCGTTTATTCCGTAATGAAGGTATGGACGCTTCCCATAACCCAGAATTCACAACCATTGAAATTTACCAAGCCTATTCTGACTTAAGAGGTATTGGTGATTTAACAGAGAAAATGATTAGAAATACCGCTAAGGAAGTCACAGGTTCTGCCATCATCACTTATGGTGACCGTGAAATTAATTTCAAAGACCCATTCAAATGGATCTCCATGAATGACTTAATCAAAGAAAAATGCGGTATCGATTTCAAGGCTATCAAAACATATGAAGTAGCCAAGAAACTCGCTGATGAAAAAGGCTTACACTTAGACAAGTTCAAAAACACAATCGGCTATGTCATGAATGAATTCTTTGAAGAGTTCTGCCAAGCTGATTTGATTCAACCTACCTTTGTTTACGAATATCCAATCGAAGTTTCTCCATTAACCAAGAAAGAAAAAGATCCAAGATTCGTTCAAAGATTTGAATTGTTCGTCAACGGTCGTGAGCTCGCTAATGCGTACACGGAATTAAATGACCCACTCGATCAAGAAGAAAGATTCCTTGCTCAATTAGAAGCTAAGAAATTAGGCGATGAAGAAGCGAGTGAAATGGATAAAGACTTCGTTGAAGCCCTTGAATACGGTATGCCTCCAACAGGCGGTGTCGGTATGGGTATCGATAGATTTGTGATGTTATTAACTAACCAACCACAAATCCGTGAAGTCATTCTCTTCCCAACAATGAGAGATAGATAAGAGGCAGAAATTTCTGCTTCTTTTTTTAAACTTTTTTCAAGTTTTTTAGGAAAAAAATCAAAAACCCCTCCTACTTATTAATAGAGGGGCTTTTTTAGTGACGTAGCCAAATGGTCTAACTTTCTCACAAGAATTGCCTCTCGTTCCCCCAGATTAAAATGTTGAAAGGAGACGTCCATGAGACATTTTATAGGGCACTTGTCCTTTGACTTGCTATTAGGGTATGCAAGAATTAATTCTTGTTTTATTACTGGTACTATTAATTTTGGTGGCATTGAAGAAACCTTTTAAGAAGTAGTTTCTTCATAAAAAAAGAAGGGCCTTGCAACCCCTTCTAAAAAAACCATTATTATTATACCAATTCCATAGTCGAAGTCAATGGGCATCTGCCCGCCTGGGCGACTAGTGTATGTACGCGCTTTACAAATTGCAAATTGACTAGTATAATTGACACGCTAACAAGTTAGCAAATTCTCTGCTACCAATGCAAATATGGTAGCCATTAGACCAGAGGGAGGTAAATAAAATGCGCAATTATGAAATTATGTACATTTTGAAGGCCGACTTAGATGAAGCCGCTCGTGAAGCTGAAATGGGTAACATCCAAAAACTTCTCGAAAAGAACGGCGCCAAGGTTTTAGATACCGACATTAAAATGGGCTTACGTGAATTAGCCTATGAAATCAAGGATCAAACCAAAGGTTTCTATGTTCTCCTCAAAGTGGAAGCTGATGAGAATGCACTTTATCAATTCAATCGTAAAGTCAAAATCAATCCAGCCGTGTTACGTCACTTAGTTACAGTTGAACAAAAGTAAGGAGGACCCAACATGGTTAACAGAGTAGTCTTAGCTGGACGTTTAGTTAAAGATCCAGAACTAAGAAAAACCAATTCAGATGTAAGCTTCGCTACATTCACTCTCGCAGTGGACAACCGCGTTAAAGAAGCAGATGGCACAAGAGGAACACTCTTCATTGATTGCCGTGTCTTCAGAGACCAAGCTGAAAACTTAGTTAAGTTTACAAGAAAAGGTTCAATGATCGCAGTTGATGGCAGTCTCAATCAAAGAAACTTCGTTCGCCAAGATGGTAGTAAAGGTAAATCTGTCGAAGTGGTCGTTGATCAAGTCACATTCTTAGAACCTAAGAAAGATGGCGCGAACAATGAAACACCAAAATTCGATGATGTCCCTGCACAATCCAGTGGCAGCAACTTAGATGCAATTGATTTGCCAGATGACGATCTTCCATTTTAATTAAAGAAAGGGAAAATTATGGCATTTAGAAAAGTTAGACCACATAAAAAAGTTTGTATCTTCTGCAAGAACAAATCTAAATTCATTGATTACAAAGATGTCGAACTCTTAAAAACAATGATTACCCCAAACGGTAAGATTTCCACCAGAAGAGCAACAGGTACATGCGCTAAGCATCAAAGAGAATTAGCCAAAGCAATTAAGAACGCTCGTTTTATGGCTCTTCTCCCATACGTTGCTGACTAATCATAGTCGACAAATTAATAAAAATAGCCGTCTCACAAATGACGGCATTTTTATTTAATAATCTTCTCTGCTACTAAAGTAGATATACAACTGAACGCTGCGTTAATCGCGGCGTTTGTTTTTTCAAACACTGATAAGTTAGCGTCGACATCTGCATAGCCAGGATTAATCATATATTTAACGATAGGGGAGAGTAAGTCTCTTTGCTCTTCCAAAACTTCCTTTTCTTCCCTAATCTTATCCTTTTCAAAAATAATAGTGCTTCTCTTTTTCTTATCGTATTTTGACCACTTAATATCATCTAATGAAGGGTTACCTGTCTTTGCGAAGTTCACCCACATTGTAGAGACCGCTTTTGCGAGTCCTTCATCGGCTCTTTCGCCTGTATAAATAGTTTCATCTAGATTATAGAAGACATACGCTAATTCGACAGCGTGACAGGCTTTATATAGAGGAATCTTTGATTCTTCTTTCCAATAATACATATAGATGTTACCGCCGTTGGAGGAATGACCTTCTGCTTGATAAATAGCGGGTAATCTAAACATGATTTCATTATAGAATTCAGTAATCCTTGCTACTTTATTACCTTTAGCGACACGCATAAAGGTTTTAACTTTTTGCATATCGTCTTTGCTTATTTTAGCGATGTCCGCTTTGTATTTAATTGGCATACCAGCGCTATAGTTAAATAAGCCACCTAATTCACCAATCCAATACAATAATTCATTCGCATTAGTGCCCATAATCATATCAATCGAAGTGGTTTCACCTTTTTGATATGGTTCATATGGGTCAATAGGTATTAATTTACCATCCCTCATAGGGAAGTTATTAGATTCATTTAAATCTTCATTAAGCTTTACTAATTCTTCAGTGCTTAATTTCATTAAATCTTCCATTGAATCAGTTTTTGCCGCATTTATAAGTTTATCGGTAAAGGCCTTACATTCTTCTTTAGCGTATGTAAGGGCTAATGAGCCACTTTCTGCGATCACTCTATGGAATAATCCTTTAGCTTCTTTAATTAAAGGTAATAAAGAAACAGAACCGCCACCCGCGGATTCACCAAATATTGTGACGTTATTAATATCCCCACCAAAAGCTTCGCCGTTTTTATTAATCCAACGTAAAGCCTCTATTTGATCATAAATACCGAGGTTAGGCGCATCTTCATAAGCCTCCCCACCTTTTAAATAAGAAAGGTCTACAAAGCCAAATAAGCCGACACGGTATGCAATTGTGATTAAAATTACATCAGGATGAAGTTTGATAAAATTGAGACCATCATAGATTGGATCAACTGTACCTCCCCAGCCATAAGCGCCACCGTGAATAAAGACCATGATTGGTTTATTTTTATCTTTAGAGGCATCATTTACCCAAACGTTTAAGTAAAGACAATCTTCACTCTGTGGGTAATAAGAAGCACGCTCAGAATCGATTACAGTTTGAATAGGGGATTTACCGTTATAATAGGCTTCATATATTTTATTGCTATTAATAGCAGGTTCTGGCTTCTTCCATCTTCTTTCATTAATTGGTGGCAAAGCAAAAGGAATACCCCTAAAAATACGTACCATGTCATCTATTTTTGGAACGAAGGTACCATTAAGGCATTTAACAGAGTGAGCTTTATCAGGGTCACTCTCTAGTTCGTGATTCTCCCCAAATAAAGCTCTAACTCTTTCTTTTTCTAAAGCAATTTTAGAATCTTTGCTCACTATTTTTTCCTTTTGAAGAAACTAATAATCTTAGCGAAGAAGTTGGTCTTATCTGTTAACTTATTCCTAAGTTCCGCCACTGTGACGTCTTTTTGTGAATTGTGTGTCACAAGTGCTTGAGCGGTCATCACGAATAAGTCACGGAATTTTTCCATGCTTTCTTGTGTATATCTAGAGGCTGCATAGTCAATCATTAAGATTAAACCTTCTTTACCATCTAAGATTTCCATATCTAAAATTGTTTGAGAGGCTGCTTGGTTTTGACGAATATCAACTGTTTCAATATTCATACCATCCGCGCCACCCATATCTCTAATATCTTGTTGATATAGTAAGTAGGCACATTCATTACCAACTTGATTGTGTTTATCAACATAGGCATAGCAGCTATGTTCAATACCACCTTGGACTTGGTTATGAATATCCGCGAAAATATCACGAATTGTGGCTTTATCGTTTAAACGCACACCCACTGGCAAATCACGGAATAATAAACCAACAGTGGACATGGATTGCATATCTTCACGACCGTTATAAATCCAAGAAATCTTAATATCGTTTTTCTTGTTATAGATAGAAATCGCTAACATCGCAACAGCGATAAAGAATTCATTACGGCTAATACGGTATTGTCTTTCCATAGCACTCATCTGTGCTTGTTCAATACCTAATGGCACGAAGATTTCGCCTAATTCGTTTTCTCTAGATTGATGGTCGATATTTGGATAACATGACCACTCAGTGCCTTCATATAAATCTTCAAAGTACTTTCTAGATTCATCATAGAAGTCTGTCTTAACCATTTCTTCTCTTTGAGCGAGCATTAAGTAGTAGTAGTCAGGATCTGGCATCATACCCATATAGGCTTTACCAATATTACCCATGAATACTTTTAATGACGTACCGTCAAAGACAGTGTGGTGGACATCAAAGAAGACATAACCACATTTCTCTGTTTCAAAGACACGACATCTATAGAGTTTGCCTTCAATAATCTTGAATGGCATAACTAAATTATCTTTTAAACTTTCAAACTCAAATTCACTGAGTTTTTCCACATGAATATCTTCTAAGATTTCAGGTGTATAACGTTGAACGATTTCACCATCATCATTGAAGTGGAAGGTGGTCAATAAGGCAGGGTGATTTTTAATCACTGTCCTCATCGTGGCGGCGAGTTTTTCCATATCAAACATGTCTTTATCGACTTTTAACATGGAGAACAAGTTATACATCGTAGATTTTGGTGTATAGAGTTGATAGTCAACCATATAAAGTTGTTCCACGGTTAAACTATGATCTTGCTTCATACTAGCAGCGTTTTTAACTTCTGGAGATTCTCCATCTGCGTTAGCTTGGTTTTCTTCGTATAACTTTGCAATCTTTTCTGGAGTACGTCCACGGAAGATTTCACTTGCGGTTAAACCTGGTAAATCAGCGTTAACGATCACTTGAATAGAACCAAGTGAGTCACCACCTAATTCATAGAAGTCATCATGAATACCAATCTTTTCCGCTTTTAAGACGGTTTCCATAGCCTTACAAATCTTTTCTTCAGTTTCGTTTGTAGGAGCGACGTAGTCGGTCTTAAAGTCACTAGTGTCTGGCTTTGGTAAAGCTTTTCTATCAAACTTGCCATTTGCCTTTAATGGAATAGTGTCAATCTTCATAAAGAAGGCAGGAATCATGTAGTAAGGTAATCTCTTCATTAATTCTTGTCTAATTTCATTTGGATCAAATTCGACATCTTCATTGTAGTAAGCGCATAAATAACTCTTACCATTTTCTTCAAAACCACGCGCTGCGGCCCATTTAACTTTTAAAGCTTGCTTAACTGCCGCTTCGATTTCCGCTGGTTCAATACGGTTACCATTAATCTTAATCATGTCGCCTGAACGACCTAATAAGACATAGTTACCTTTTTCATCTTTTCTAGCTAAGTCACCAGAATGGTAAATGCCATTAGTGAATGCTTTCTTACTTTCTTCTGGTAAGTTGATATAGCCTCTCACATATGGGTTTTCAAAACAGAGTTCACCAATTTCGCCTTCTTTGGCTTCATTACCATCTTCATCTAAAAGGACAATCTTGGTTTCAACTTCTGGTTTACCAATTGGACATACTTCGTATGATTTATCAATTAAGAAAACACCCACGGCAAAGCCGGATTCAGAGCAGGCGTAAATATTAATTAATTCAAGGTTTTTATTATAAACGTTATTAGCAGGTTCACTACCAACGAAGAGCATTCTCAAGAATGGTCCAGTAGTGTTACCAAGCATTCTGACATAAGAAGGCGTTAAGAATGTAATGGAAATTCTCTTTTCAAAGAAGAACATCTTAAGCGCCATTGGGTTTTTGATGGTGGCGTAGCTGACCACGAATGTCTTACCGTTCATGATGCTTAAGGCTTTCAAGATAACGATAACGGAAGCCACGAAGTTAAGTGGGGCTAATAAGGCTAATCTATCTTTACCATCAAATGGTGTCTTACCATTCACCCTAATAGAATCAATTGCTCTTTCAAGGTTACCATATTCATGGAGAACACCTTTTGGATTACCAGTAGTGCCTGATGTATAAATAGCGTATGCTGCATCATGTGGTTCTGGTTTTTCAAATCCTTGAAGTGGTTCCATCTTCATGATTTCTTCCCATTTAGCAGCGTTGATTTCTACTTTACAGCCACAGTCTTCTCTAATGTAGTTAATACGTTCAGGAGCGTATGTGTCTTCCACTAAAGCCCAGGCAGCGCCTGCTTTCCAAACACCAATCATGGTAATAATTGGCATGACACCACGAGGAAGATTAATTAAGACGAAGTCTTCTTTGCCAACATTATTTTGTTTTAAGTAATTGTAAATACGACCAGAGATTTCATCTAACTGGGCATAGGTAATACCTTTATTGTGAGCTTCGTCAAAGAGAATCGCACTATTCGGCGATTGAGCGGTATACTCCGCTAACTTTTCAATGATATACATGTTTAAACCTCTTAGTTTTCAATGGTTAGGATGTTCACAAAGCCAGTCATTTGGAAGATATCCATAACGTTTTCGTTGACGTGACGAATAATCATGCCGCCTTTTTTGGACATATCTTTGAATGTCACTAAAAGAACACGAAGTCCCGCAGAAGAAATGTAATCAACTTTCTTAAAATCGAGAATTAAAGAATCGATGTTATCAAGTGAGTTACTTAAGATTTCATTCAATTCTGGTGCAGTAGTGGTGTCAATACCACCTTCGATTTCCATTAAAAGTTCAGAACCATTTTGTGTTTTAACTACGTTCATAATTTTACCTACCTATGTATCTAGTCTCAGTTGGCTGGCATCGAGAAAAATACGACACCCAAAAATTAGCCAAACTGTTTTAATGACTGCATTATACGTAAGAGGTTGTCACATATGTGTCACACACATTAATAAAAAAAGCCATCATAGATGGCTATTTATGTTGGCTTATTTATTCTTTTGTTTTATTCTCTCAATATTCTTAATTCTTTGATAAAGAGTTGGATGCGAATAAGAAAGAGTAACAACAAGTGGATCTGGGTTTAAATCACCTAAATCATTACGGTAAAGTTTTTTAAGGCCAGAGATTAATTGATCAGCATATCCTTCTTTGACTGCTTCTTCATCCGCTTTATATTCTTGATGTCTTGATAAGGCCATTAATGGAATTCTTAAAAGAGTAAAGACCACGCTCGCTAAACATTCAAAAAGAAGAATAACCGCAAAACCATAGTTCACACCATTAAAACCAAAATCAGTATAGATTTGAGGGAACTTAACAAGCAACCACGCTAATACAACAATCAAAGCAATATTGATAAAAGAAAGTGGGAATCTTTTTAAAGAATCCTTATGAAGACCATGACCCATTTCATGAGCAAACACAGCGACGAGTTCATCTTCAGTTAAGACTTTTAAAATATTGTCATAAAGAATAATGGTTTTCGTTTTGCCAAAACCACTGAAGCCTGCATTAGATTTAGTGGTTCTTCTAGAAGCATCCATTACTTTAATGTCTCTCACTTGATAACCGTTTTTAGTTAATAAGTCAGTTAATCTAGTTCTTAATGTTCCTTCTTCTAAAGAAGCAAATCTATTAGATGCTTTAGATAAAAGTGGGAACAAGAAGGCTACAAATAAAACAATCACAATGAGAATAGCGCTGAAAAAAATAATGATATAGTCACCCATCATTTCGTAAATAGCGATGAATAAGCAAGTTAAACCAATCATCAAAATAGTGACTAATAAGAACTTTCTAATGCAATCCCCAACGAATGTACCGTTTGTGGATTTATTAAAACCATATTTGCCTTCGATTTTAATTTTATTAATATAATCGGAAATGATGATGTCCGTAATAGTGGTTACTCCGATATCGATACCTAACACTATAATCGTTGATAAATATGAATTTTCCACGCTCTTACTCGCTAATGAATAAACATCAGTAATAATCAAGGAGAATGAAATAATATAGCTAATGATTGAGAAAATAATCTTAGTTTTTAATTTGTCCGCGGAATAGGCTTTCCATGTGAGATATCTTTCTTCATCGTAGACATCTTTAACTTCTGCAGGTATTTCTTTTTTTCTTGCAACAAAGGATTTGATATCCACGAATAGTCTAAATAAGAAGACAATGCTTAGTAGCGTTAAAGCGATGATTTTGAACATAGGGAGCGCTCCTTTAATCCTAGCCATTATGAAAATAAAACTAGTATTAATCAAGGCTTTTATCACCACAATGTTTCAAATTTTACTAGTTGTACTACCAAAATAAACAATCTACTTGTGATAAACCTTTTTCTTTATAATAAATATGGATTAAAAAATATTAAGAATCGAGGAAATAGTTATGTTTTGGATGCTTAAAAAATGTTGGTATCGCTTATATCAAAAAGTCTTAAAACTCGCTCTTTGTTTTATGAACTGGAAAGAACCAGAACTATTAGAAGGTGAAGGAGCAGTCTTAAAACTACCTAAATTCATCAAAGATAAAGGCGTTAACAAAGTATTAGTGGTCACCGATAAAGGCTTAATGAGCATTCATTTATTAGATCCTTTATTTGAAGAACTCAAAAAAGAAGGCGTTGAATATGTCGTCTTTGATGGTGTCCAACCAAATCCAACTATTCCTAATATTGAAGAATGTAAGGATATGTACATTAACAATAACTGCCAAGGCATCATTGCCTTTGGTGGTGGTTCACCAATTGACTGTGCGAAAGCGGCGGCTGCAAGAGTGGTGAAACCTAAACAATCAGTCAGAAAGATGCGTGGTTATATCAAAGTTAATAAAAAGCTTCCTCCATTCTTCGCCGTGCCAACAACCGCTGGCACAGGTTCAGAAACAACAGTTGCCGCTGTGGTAACTGATCCAGAAACTCATGAAAAGAATGCTATCTCTGATCCATGTTTAAGACCTAAGTATGCGGTTTTAGATCCGGCTTTAACAGTGGGTTTACCTCCACATATCACATCCACAACGGGTATGGACGCTTTAACTCATGCTGTTGAGGCCTATATTGGTAAAAGCAATGTGAAGTCCACAATTAGATATTCAGAAGAAGCAGTGAAGCTCATTCACGCCAATTTAGAGAAGGCTTATAACAACGGAAAAGACATTGAAGCAAGAAACAATATGCTTAAAGGCTCTTTCTATGCTGGAAGTGCCTTTACTAGGGCATTCGTTGGATACGTGCATGCAATTGCTCATAATTTAGGGGGTATGTACAATACTCCTCATGGCTTAGCAAACGCGGTGATTTTACCATATGTTTTAGAGTGGTATGGTTCTTCCGTTTATAAACCATTAGCGAAACTTTATGATATTGCTGGTTTAGGCCAAAAAGACTTATCAAACGAAGAAAAAGCTAAAGCCTATATTCTAGAAATTAGAAGAATGAATCAAGCGATGAATATTCCTGATAAATTTGATTTTATTAAAGAAGAAGATATTCCGACTCTCGTCAAACGAGCGCTTAAGGAAGGTAATCCAGGCTACCCAGTACCAAAGATTATGAAACCTGAGGACTGCGAACAAGTAATCCGCTCTTTGATGAAGTCATAATCAAAACATATATTATTGTCACAAGTAGATTGCACTGCAACATTAAATGTTGTAGTGTTTTTATTAATAAAAGTGAGAAGAGGTCAATAAAAATGTATCAACACAACGTCCAATATTATGAAACAGATAAAATGGGTATTACCCATCACTCCAACTATATCCGCTTTATGGAAGAAGCTAGATTAGTCTTCTTTAAAGATATCGGCTTTGATTATTTAGAATTTGAAAAGCTAGGTTTAATTTCTCCAGTTATTGGTTTAAACAACATCCGCTTTAAAAGACCAACTACTGTTGGTGATGTTATTGACATTGATGTCAGTGTTAAAGCTTATAACGGCATCGTCTTAACTATGCACTACGTGATGAAAGTCAAAGATACAGTCGTTCTTGAAGGTGATAGTGATCATTGTTTCTTAAATAAAGATGGCAAGATGTTACCACTTAGTGATAATAAGTATCCTGAACTCCATCATAAGTTAAAGGAACTCATCAAAGAGTAATTATTTAAAGAATAAACAGTAACGCGTATGCTCCTACTTGCATACGCTTTTAATTAATGAAAAAATAATAAACGAGGTATTTAAATATGAAGAAATTATTAGCCGTTTTTGCGCTCGCTTCTTTTGCGCTCTCTGTGGCGGCGTGTAACCATCCTTCTAATCAAGAAGAAACAAGTAGTGCGCCAATCGAAAGTTCTGAAACCACTTCTAGTGGAGAAGAAACAACAAGTGCTGCTCCAAGTTTTGTTCAAGATGAGTTATCTAATTCGTCTGGTTTAGTTGTTAAATTCAACAAGACTGGCGCTAAGATTGAAAGCATCACTTTTGCGGGCAAAAAGATCGCGGAGAACGGTTTTACCGTAGGTAGATGCGCTAATCGTATCGCCGCTGGTAAGTTCACATTAAATGGAACAGATTATCAATTAAGTAAAAATAACAACGGCAATCACTTACATGGTGGTAATGGTAAAGGCATGAATTCATGGCAAGGACCATTTGCCACAAACGATTGGACCTTCGTGGAACAAACTGCTACAACCATTGAATACAAGTTCCATTCCGCTGATGGTGATAATGGCTATCCAGGTAACATGGATATGAATGTAAAATACACATTAACTGAAGCTGGTGAATTAAATATCGAATATAAAGCTACATGTGATAAGGATTCTTTATGTAATCCAACCAATCACTTGTTCATGACACTTAACGGCAATACCTCTTATGACAATATTAAATTATGGGTCAACGCTGATAACTATACCCCATTAAATAACCAACTTCCGACAGGTGATATTTCCCCTGTTGAAGGCACACAATTTGATTATCGTGAAGAGAAAACTTTTGATAAATCAAAGAGTTATGATGATAACTATGTTATCAAAGGCAACAAAAATGAGTTCAGAAAAGCTGCGACAATGATCGGTACATCTTTAGGTGTAAAAGTTGATGTTTATAGCGATAGAGCGGGTCTCCAACTTTATAAGGAAAATAACGGCAAAATCTGCTTAGAAACACAACAATTCCCAGACGCTATCAACCACGCTAATTTCTTAGAATATGGCACAACCATTATCAAGGCAAATACGCCATTCACTTCTAAGACAACATATCATTTCTCTAAGGTGGCATAATTATGAAAAAGTTAACTTTGTTAAGCGTTTCTATTCTAGCTTTACTTTCAACTGGCTGTAATAGACATCAGCATACATACGAATTAGTGGCCTCTGATGGCTGGCATACTTGTATTGAAGGACAAGATTTTGATACTACCGGCTTGAAGGTTACTTTGAAGTGCACTGATTGTGATGAAGAAAAAGAAGTGGAATACGAATTAGAAGACAACACTAATCTTCAAGCGGATCAAACAAGTATCAAAATCAAATACCAAGATTTCACAATCGACTATCCAATTACGGTGAAGAAGAAATACAAGATTGCCTGTGTTGGTGATTCCTTAACTGCTGGTCATATGTGGCCAAACGAATCATACCCAACATATTTAGGTAAAACCGTCACCGCTAACTATGAAGTTGGTAACTTTGGTGTGAACGGTATTTCCATCACTGGTTATGGTGGTTCATTTAGTTCTACAGCCCCAAATCAACGCTATATTAAGCAGGACGTGTATAAGAATGCCTGTAAATTTACCCCTGATATCTTCGCTATTATGCTAGGCACAAATGATGCTACTGAATGGTCGAAAGCGGAACCAACTTTCGTTAGTGAATATCACATTCTTCTTGATTCGTTTATCGAACAATTCCCTAACGCTAGATTTATTATGATGGTCTCTCCACCAGTCGTAGATGGTAATGAATTTAGCATTCCAAACGGACCAATTAGAGATAATGTTAATCCAGTGCAAAGAGAACTCGCTAAAGAGTATGGTTTTGAAACACTCGATTTAAGAGAAGAATTTGAAGCCACAGAAAACTTTGAATCACTTTATCTAAGACCAAATCGAGACAAAGTTCACTTCACTAAAGCTGGAGCGCAATACGTCGCTCAAAGGGTTTGGGATATTGCCAAAGACTTACGTTTCTAAATAATTTTATTTACGCTTTTAATTTTCTTATAAGCTGGTCTATAATACTAACACATCACCAATCTTTTATAAAAAGAACTTGGGACATAGTGATAATTTGAGGTTAATAAATACAATTCAGTTTTACTTTTTGTATTTATTATTCGCGATATATTATTTATAATAATGTCACTATGGGGAAAACAATTAGAATTATCAAGATAATCTCTTTTATCATCATCGCTCTTCAAGTTGTTGTAGGCGGTGTCTTTTCAATTATCTATTTTAACGACTTCTTCTCATTCAAGAGTCAAGTCATTCCAGAATACATCGCACTCACAATGATTATCATCATCGTTGTGAACTGTTTATTTGTCTGGATTGTTATTTTAATTCTCTCCACATTAAGACAAAAAACTGACTTAAGAGCCGCGGAAGTTATTGGTAGTGACGTGCAAGAAGCTTATAACTTTGCAATGATCGGTTTAGCGGTCACTGATGATAAAAACATTGTCCTTTGGACAAATGACTTATTCAAATCTCGTCATATTGAGATTATGGATATGGATATTATTGCTTGGCAACCTGAGTTAGCGACACTTCGTGATATCGCTAATGGGGATCAAACCGCTAAGATTGTGATTAACTCCAGAACCTATTCTGTTAAATTACTCCATGACGCTGGTTTATGGATTTTCAAAGATATTACTGATTACGAATCCATTTATAACTATTCCAAAGACCAAGCTCCTGTCGTTGGTATTTTAGCCATTGATAACTATGATGACGTTGTCCGTGGTGACGATGACTTTAACGATGTTGTTACTAAAGTTAAAAACGACATCTTTGGCTATGCGAAAGACTATGGCATTCTTCTTAGAAGACTTAAAGATGATAGCTACTCTATGTTATGTAACTACGCTTCATTTGAAAGAATGCTCGAAGATAAATTCTCCATCATCGATAAGGTGCGTGGTGAATCTACCCGTGGTGAAATCCCATTAACTCTTTCCATTGGTATTGCTCATGACTTCCCAGATGTCATTAAATTAAACGATTTAGCTAATGATGCTTTAGATATCGCTATGTCTCGTGGTGGTGACCAAGTGGTTGTCTCTGCTTATGGCCAAGAAATGAAGTTCTATGGTGGTAAATCTGAAGCTCAAGAAAAACGTAATAGAGTTAAGACCCGTGTTTTAGCGGACTCCCTTATCTCTTTAATCAATGCTTCTGATCGTGTCCTTATCATGGGCCACGCGATGATGGATATGGATGCCTTTGGTGCCTGTTTAGGTATGAAAGCCATCTGTAACCGTTTAAAGAAGAATTCAAGAATCGTTGTCGATTTAAAGAATACAGAATTCAAAACTAGAGCAGCGATGACTTCGTCATTTGGCAAAGATGAATTAGAAAAACTCATCGTTAATAGTAAAGACGCTGAAGATATGATTGCGGGCAACACATTATTAATTGTTGTTGACGTCCATATTCCAAGCATGGTTATGGCGCCTAAATTAATTGATAAAGCCGCGAAGATTGTTGTTATCGACCATCATAGAAGAGCGGAAGAATATATCGATTCACCAGTCTTTAACCACATTGACCCTGCCGCGTCATCTACTTGTGAATTAATTTCTGAATTTATTAGATTCTCATCTATTAACCCGAAGATTGAATTACCAAGTACATACGCCACAATCATGTTATCTGGTATCTTCTTAGATTCCTCTTACTTCAAGAGTAGAAATACTGGTATTAGAACATTTGAAGCCGCAACCATTCTTAAAGAATACGGCGCTGATAACTCATTAGCGGATGACTTCTTAAAGGATGATTATGAAGAACATAAAGAAGTGACCGATATTGTCACAAACTTAGAAACACCATATTACGGTGTTGTTATCGCCACAGCGAATGCTGATCGTTTATACGACCATGCGACAATCGCTAAAGCGGCAAACCTCTGTTTATCATTCAAAGGTGTACACGCCGCCTTCGTTGTCGGCAAAGTCAACAATAGAGAAATCCGTGTCTCTTGCCGTAGTGATGGCACAATCAACGTCTCATTACTTGCGGAAAGAATGGGTGGTGGAGGTCACTTCACATCATCCGCGGTAACATTCGCCACCAGCGATGTGAAAGAAGTGAAAAACGCTATCGCCGGTGTCTTAGAATCATCATTAACAGAAGCCACTAACCAAGGCTTACCAAAGAACAGTGAGGAGGATTAACGATATGAAAGTCATCTTATTAGCAGACGTCAAAAAACTTGGTAAAAAAGATCAAACTATCGAAGTCAGTGATGGCTACGCCGTTAATTTCCTTTTCCCACGTAAATTAGCAGTGCAAGTCACTAAGAAAAGTGTCGAAGTTTTAGAAAACCAACAAGAAGAGCGTAAAGAAAACGAAGCGAAAGCTAAAGCGGCCGCTGAAGAACTAGCTAAACGCTTAGAAGGTATAACCTTATCTTTCAAAGTGAAAACTGGTAGAGAAGGTAAATTATTCGGCGCTATTTCTTTAAAACAAGTGACTGAAGAATTATTAAAAACCCAAAAGATTGATATCGATAAACGTAAATTCATTGATAAAGGACCATTAGATGTCCTTGGCTATCACCACTTAAAAGTGGAACTCCACAAAGGCGTTATCGGTGTCCTTAACGTTCATATAATTGGGGAGGACAAGTAGTATGGCTATCGCTAAAAATCCTCGTGAACTCCCTTATAATGCCCAGGCAGAACAAGCTGTCCTTGGTTCAGCATTGCTTTCTAGAGAATGCTTATACAGCGTTTTCTCTATGCTTAATGAAGATGATTTCTTCTTAGGCAAACACCAACTCATTTATCGCGCTATTAAGAATCTATTTGATAAGCAAACTCCAGTCGATGTCTTAACCGTCACTGAAGAACTTATGAATATGAAAGAACTTGAAACCATCGGTGGTGTTGAATACCTTCAACAATGTTCCGATGCGATGGTCGCTCTTTCTAGTATTGATTACTATATCAATATTGTTAACGATCAAGCAGTTTTAAGAAGACTTATCCAAACATGTCGTGATATTGATGCATCATATTTAAATGATGAGATCACTGATGTTAATGAATTCGTCCTTAAAGGCGAAAAAGATATTAAAGACGCGGTTGAAAAAAGAAGAGTAGAAGGCTTTAAGAAAGCTAAAGAAGTCGCAGAAAACGTCAAAATGACTATTGAAACACCAAAAGAAATGAAAGCGGATGGTGTCACTGGTTTAACAACAGGTTTTGATAAATTAAACGATATTACCCAAGGTTTCCAACCAGGTGACATGATTATTGTTGCCGCTCGTCCATCTGTTGGTAAGACCGCTTTAGCGCTTAACTTCGCCTATAGAAGCGCGAACAGAACTAATCGACCTGTGGCTATCTTCTCACTCGAAATGCCAGCGGAAGCTCTCGTTAAACGTCTTATCGGTGTAGACTCTTCTGTCTCATTAACCAAGATTACCACAGGTAACCTTGTGGGTATTGATCGAGCCAAAGTTGCCACCGCAATTGATAAGATTGGTCATCTACCAATCTATATCGATGACTCTCCAAATGGTAAATTAATGGATATTATCGCTAAGAGCCGTAAACTCCACGCCGAAAATCCTGATTTAGGTTTAATTATTGTCGACTACTTAGGCTTAATTACCACAGGTGGTTCTTCTAAAGGTAGTGACTCACGTCAAGAAGAAGTGCGTAAGACTTCCTTAGCCTTAAAGGCTTTAGCCAGAGAATTAGAAGTCCCAATTATTGTCGTTTCTCAATTATCTCGTGACGTTGAAAAACGTGGTGAAAATAAAAGACCAATTCTTTCCGACTTACGTGACTCTGGTTCTATCGAACAAGACGCTGACGTCGTGATGCTTTTATATCGTGAAGACTATTATAAAAATAGTCGTAACCCAAGTGCTAGTAACGCTGCGGGTAATAAGAAGCTAGGTAATCTCTCTTCTAGTGAACGTTTTGAAATGGTTAAGGAACAAAAAGAAAGAATTACTGGTGAACCAATGGGTGGTGACGTCTCTTACGTTGAAGTAAACGTCGCTAAAAACAGAAATGGTCAAACAGGTAACGCTTATTTGTTCTTCTATAAGAGTTTCGGTCGTTTCGATGAACCAAGTGAAGAATGGCTCAAACAAATGAAAGAAATCAACGAGAATAGTGGCAACTAATGTTTTATCATATCATCGCTTCTGGAAGTAAAGGTAACGCTACAATTATTGTCTCAAATAAGTCCGTATTATTAATTGATATGGGTATTTCATTAACCCGTTTAACTGAGGGCTTAAATGAAATCAATTTAACAGTAAACGATATCACGGGTGCCTTATTTACCCATGATCATACTGACCATATCTCAGGTTTAAAGTTCATCTCTCCAAAGATTATGTATGCTTTAGAAGGAACACTTCCTTCCTCTTTATCTAATGTCGTGGAAGTTAATAAACCATTTAAAGTCGGGGACTTTGTGATTACCCCAATTAGAACTAGCCATGATGCGAAAAATCCATGTGGCTATTTTATTAAGGATAAAGAAGAATCTTTATTTTATATGACTGATACAGGAGTCTTTTTAGAAGAGAATATTCCCTTAGTGAAAAATCCTACTTATCTCATCATTGAATCAAATCATGATATTAAGATGCTTTTAGCGACGAAACGTACATTTGAATTAAAACAACGTATCTTAGGGGAATATGGTCACCTTTGTAATGAAGATAGTGCGGTCGCTTCTATATCCATCATCGGGGAAAACACTAAAGAGATTACTTTAGCCCATCTTTCCGAAGAGGCTAATACACCAGAAACCGCTTTAGAAGCTTACGAAAAGATCTTCGCGCATTTTCATATTAATAAGGATAAATATTTAATCAGGTGCGCGAACCAATGGAAATCACTTTCAGGAGGCCATTTACCTCATGAAGATTAAGATTTACGCAATTGGGCACTTAAAAGAAGCCTATTTAAAACAAGGCATTAATGAATATCTCAAACGCTTAGAGGCCTACACGCAAGTGGAAATCGTCGAAGTGGATGATGAAGGTGTCCCAAATAATCCAAGTCCTAAAGATATTGAAAATGTTAAAAATAAAGAAGGACAAAAGATACTTAAACAGTTAAAGAATAACGAATACTTAATTGGTTTAGATTTAGTTAAAAAACAATTAACTAGTGAAGAGTTCGCTAAATATATAGAAGATAAATTTGTTCTAGGGGGATCAAATATCTCTTTTGTCATCGGAGGCTCATATGGTCTTAGTGATGAGCTAAAGAATCGTTGTAACGACCGATTGTCTTTATCAAATATGACCTTCTTACATCAAATGACGAGATTAATCTTATTAGAACAAATCTTTCGCGCGTTTAAAATAAATAGGAATGAGGTATACCACAAATGAAAGACTATGAAGAATTCAAAGATTTAAGAAAAGAAGAAGATAAGAACAATCCCTTCTCCGCTTTATATTTCTTAGAGAGTGGTGAATCATTCTATTTAGAACCAGTCTTTTATACCCAACTTATGGGTTTTAAAGACCATTATCCTGAAAAGTATCACTTAATCATTAATAAGATGATGGAACTAGTGAAGAGAAATAAAAAAGTTGTCTTTACCGGTAACTTTGAGAATCCGTTAACGGAAATAGACAACTATATTTACCTAGAAGTCACTGATGTCACTGACACTCTTCAGATTTACGCTGAAGATAAATCACGTGGTAGTGACTACGGTGATTAGTTTTGTAAAGGCCTTAATTCCTTCATTGAAATCCACATCACTCTTAAGCCTAATGTGACGATAAAAGCGATTGGGATATATTGAGGTAAGAAGAAACCTAACACTAAGGTAATAAGCGCTGGTGCTAAGGCTAATCTCGCTTCAACTTTTTGTGTTAACCATGGAGTGAAGTAATTGTTTGGATTATTTTTACCACGGGTTAAGATCCACATGATGAAACCCATAACAATGCTTAAGCCAGCGAAGATACCTAAATAGATACCACTTGTGCCCCACATATTTTGAATCTTTAAGGTGTCGTAGGATCTATCCATGACTTTCTTAAAGTTTTTAAAGACACCATCAGTGTAGTTATTATCATAAATATTAGCGGCAACTTCTTTGCCATCTTTATCAGTAACTTTTAAGAACTTTTTTAAGCCTTCATTGGTTGCTTCCATTGTCTTATAGTCACCCATATAGGAACCAGTCACAGCGGTGGTGGCGTCCTTAGAGTAAATAGCAACATAAATAGAATTCTTAAAAAGAATCATATAACTTGGGATATATGTACCATCTTTTTCTTCAGATTTTGTGGTGGTGTTTAATGTGTATTTATTAGAACTTACGGCAGTATTGAAAGCTTTCTTTTCTTTGCTACCTGTTTCATTGCTCACATAAACCACAAAGTCATATTGCTTACTAACTTGATTTTCATATACTGCGAAAGGTGCGGAAGTTGTGTATTCGGCTAATGAAACGTTCTTGTCATCTTTATAGATTTCAAGTTCGTGTGCTTCTGTAATATGGAATTCATAACCTTGGTTCTTTAAATCTAAACCAATAGATGGAAGATATTTTTCTAAACTATAGCTATTGCTTCCTAAGAAACTAGAACCTTTAGTGTTTGCTTGTGTCACGAAGATTGGAAGGATTGGTAATAATAAAGAGAAAATGAAGAATAATAATGTGAGCCAAAATGGGCCACTTTTTGCCCCTCTTAACGCTGCAGCATTACTAATTAATGAGCCAAATCCATCTCTAACTACTTCTTTTGTTCTTTCTTTCATTTTGTTTACCTCGCAGTCAAACTATTTTACAAATATTGTTTAAAAGTGTAAACACTATTTGTGTGAAAATACTGAAAACCGGTTATTTTAAAAAATAAAATGAATTTTTCTATCGTTTAATTATCCATATAAATATTTAGCACATATAATTAAAAATTATATATCATAAATACTCTCATATTGAAATACGCTTTATATTAGCAAGAAAGTCACTTTATTTATGCTTTTGATATGTCAATATCATATCGAAGAGGTATACATATGAAAGAAATTTTTCCAAATATTCCGGAAATTAAATTTGAAGGTAAAGAAAGCAAGAATCCTTTTGCCTTCCATTACTACAATCCGGACCAAATGATTTTAGGCAAACCAATGAAAGAACACCTTCCATTCGCTATGGCTTGGTGGCACAACCTTGGTGCGACTGGTGTCGATATGTTCGGTGCTGGCCCAGCCGATAAGAGCTTTGGTGCTAAAGTTGGCACAATGGAACACGCTAAAGCAAAAGTTGATGCTGGTTTCGAATTCATGAAGAAACTCGGTATCAGATATTTCTGCTTCCACGATGTTGACTTAGTTCCAGAATGCGCAGACATCAAAGATACAAACAAAGAATTAGACGAAATCTCCGATTACATCTTAGAAAAGATGAAAGGCACAGATATTAAGTGCTTATGGGGTACCGCCAATATGTTCAGCAACCCACGTTTCTGCAACGGTGCTGGTTCTACAAATAGTGCGGACGTCTTCGCTTTCGCCGCTGCTCAAGTTAAGAAAGCCTTAGATATCACTGTTAAATTAGGTGGTAGAGGTTACGTCTTCTGGGGTGGTCGTGAAGGTTACGAAACATTACTCAATACAGACGTTAAATTCGAACAAGAAAACATTGCTCGTTTAATGAAGATGGCTGTTGAATATGGCCGTTCCATCGGTTTCAAAGGTGACTTCTACATCGAACCAAAACCAAAAGAACCAATGAAACACCAATATGACTTCGACGCTGCTACAGCAATCGGATTCTTAAGAGCCCATGGTTTAGACAAAGACTTCAAGATGAACATCGAAGCCAACCACGCTACATTAGCGGGTCATACATTCCAACACGATTTAAGAATCTCCGCCATCAATGGTATGTTAGGTTCTATCGATGCTAACCAAGGCGATATGCTCTTAGGTTGGGATACAGATGAATTCCCATTCGATGTCTACAGTGCTACACAATGTATGTACGAAGTCTTAAAGAATGGTGGTTTAACAGGTGGTTTCAACTTTGACTCCAAAACACGTCGTCCATCCTACACAATGGAAGATATGTTCCTTGCCTACATCTTAGGTATGGATACATTCGCTTTAGGTTTAATCAAAGCGGCTCAAATCATCGAAGATGGTCGTATTGATCAATTCATCGAAAAGAAGTACTCTTCTTTCCACAACACAGAAGTTGGCCAAAAGATCTTAAATAACCAAACAAGCTTAAAAGAATTATCTGATTACGCTTGCAAGATGGGTGCTCCTGAACTTCCAGGCAGTGGCCGTCAAGAAATGCTCGAAGCCATCGTTAACGATATCTTATTCGGCAAGTAACTAAGCATTACAAAATCAATAAAAACCATCGAGTTGAAAGCCCGATGGTTTTTTATGTTCAACTTTTTCAACTAAAAATGGCCAAATGTTTCTCGATAAAAAAAGCACGATTACCACAAGAATAATATTGATAATAAGGAAAAGTGAAAAGCAAAAACATACCCTATGATATCGCAAGATAAGCATACACGTACATGCGTAGCAACCTTAAGATAAGGTATGAAGAAAAACATATTTGCATAAAATTCTGTTTTTTTGTTCTTTTGCCTTGTTGGTTTTGAAAAGAGTCCAGCACGGTAGATAATGACAAAACTCTTTGAAAGAAAGGAAAAATGCAACTTTACGTTGCGAAAAGATTTATGAAAAAAACAAAAATCTTAACAATCGCTGGCGTGATGTTAGCGATGGCGTTGACAGGTTGTAAGACCGGTGGAAAGACATCTGAGTCTAAAGCACCAGAATCTTCCGGTAATCCAACATCTCAACCAACATCTCAACCAACATCTAACCCATCAACTAACCCATCAACATCTGGTGGTGGTCAATCCACATCCACAACTCCAGCACCTCAAATCCACATTCACGATTTAGAAGGTTCTGAAAAGGTTGACGTCTTAGAAGAAGAAGGCGCTGTTGCTGAAGAAATGTACAAATGTAAAGATTGCGACAAGTACGCAGTTGCTTGGAGCGCTTTAGATTATGACAAGACCAAAACAACAGAAAGATCAACTGCTGGTCCAGAAAGTAGAGCAAGTGGTAAAGCCATTAGATTCAGTTCTACAGCTAACTATCAAGACGCTGATGTAACCAAGAAAGGTTGCCACATCGTCTACAACGTCTACCTCCCAGAAGCAGTCGAAAACGCTAATCTCTTAGTCAAAATGGCAAAGAGAACCGACACAAACGATGTCTTCGCTAGATACGAAGATGACAACGCTAAGGGTTATGAATATGTCCCACAAGCCTCTGGTGATCCAGTTTTAGAAAGACCAGCTACTCGTTATGGTATTAAACTCGATGGTAACGTTTATATCATTCCAGAAGATAACACAAATCAATCTTGGAAAGATAATACCGGTTGGTATCAATTCCCAGGTCAACTTCCAGCATTAACCGCTGGTGCTCACGAAGTCGAAATCTACAACTTAGGTGGTTTCAGAACAGATATGTACAAC
>JBGUGI010000090.1:0-7296 GCA_045111495.1 Bacilli bacterium
GCAGCTCACTTCATCTTTAAATAAAGCCTTTACTTCTTCTAAGCCTTCCTTAGTTTTATTGGAGATAAAATAGGTCTCCACATTGATGCTTTGGAAGGTCTCTTTTATCTCTTTTATCAGCGCTTCATCATGCTCTTTATCAATCTTAGTAATAACGAGTTTTGCCTTGATATTATGCATGTTTGCGTAGGTTAGATATTTAAACGCTAATAGGAAAGAAAACTCCGGTTCTTTAAGGGAGAACACTAAGATGATTTGAGAGATATTAGCGATTAGTGGACGTTTAAGGGCACTAGTTCTTGGATAGATGTTTTCAATGACCATTTCATCAGGATTAAACTCGACGATATCACCGACGATTGGCTTAACACCTTGATTGCGAAAAACGCCACGTGGCTTTGTATGGTACACCACTTCCTCCGCTCTAACGGCATATAATCCACATGTAATTCCGACGATTAAACCCTTCATTATTTAAATCCAAAGATCCTCGCGATAAATGACTTCTTTTCTTTAAGAATTTCTGGTTTCTTGCTTAATTCAAGCAAGTCATCATAGAATTCGTCTGCACCTTTATATCTTTCAGACAAGCGCTTCTTAGTAGCGTTAGCAATAATTTTTTCAATTTCCTTTGGGCAGTTAGGAACATATTTTTTAACAGGAGGGAATTTCTCCTTAATATGCGCCACTGCGACATTAACTGGTGTGTCTTTATCAAATGGAACGTGACCAGTTAAAAGTTCATAGAAAGTGACACCCGCTGAATAGATATCTGATTGAATGGAAGCGGGTTTGCCTTGTGAAATTTCAGGGGCTAAATAATGGACAGAACCCACGATTTCACTAGTTTTTGTTAAGCCATCATCCACGCCTTCGGCTTGCGCAATACCAAAGTCACCTAATTTAATCGTGCCATCAGGCATTACAAAAATATTTTGTGGTTTGATATCACGATGAATGATGTTGTGTTGATGCGCGTAAAATAACGCGGATGTGAGTTGCAGCATATAGCTTACTGCCTCAGCAATTGGGATTGATGTTCTAAAATCGAGCATATCCTTCATAGTTTGTCCGCGGATATATTCATTAGCGATATATGGACGACCTTCAATTGTGCCATGATTAAACACCTTCACGATGTTAGGGTGATTTAAAGAGGAAGCAATTGTGGCTTCGTTTTGGAAGCGACGAAGATTAATTGGGTTACGCATAACGTCTTCCCTAATCATCTTAATCGCCACTTTTCTTTTGTTAATGATGTCGGTGGCTTCATAGACTTCCGCCATACCACCATGACCGATTCTCGCTTCAATACGATAACGGCCATCAACGAGAGATCCAATCTTTATTGTGCTCATGATTGTGCCTCCCAAATGACGACAGCGATATTATCGCTACCACCATTTTTATTGCCGATAGCGATTAATTCATTGACCTTTTGTTCAACGGAATCTTCGCTTTTTAAAACTGAGGCGATATCGTTCTTAGGAACGTTATTATATAAACCATCACTACAAAGGAGAACTGTTTCTCCCATGTATGGGAAAGATTTAATATCAATAGAGGCACTTGGATAAACGCCTAAAGCGTTCATCAAAACGTGTCTTTTTGGATGAATCAAAGCTTCTTCTTCGGTAATTTGTTTTGTTCTTAATAAATAACCAACATATGTTTGGTCTTCACTCATTTGTTCAAATTCACGATTTCTTAAGAAATAGCATCTTGAGTCACCAACATGACCTAAGATGGCGGTGTCTTTAATAATGAGTAAAAGGGTTAATGTTGTACCCATTCCTTCGTATGAAGGATTACTTCTTGATTGCTCGTATACGCATTTGTTTGCTTCACGGATAACGTTGCCCACCCAAAACTTTGCAAAATAACGATTCATAAAACCTTTACGGCTTTTAAATGATGAAATCACTGTATTGATCGCTAAGGAGGAAGCCAAATCGCCTTTACTTTGTCCACCCATACCGTCACAGACAATGAGTAAAACATTGCCAGAGGCATTGATTAAAGCACAAGCTTGGTCTTCATTACTTAAGCGTACTTTGCCAATATCTGTTTTAAATGAGAAGCGTCCAGTTAAATATTTTTTCATGAACGTCCCTCCTCAACTTTGGCGCGTAATTGACCACACGCAGCGTCAATGTCGCTACCGAATTCTTTTCTAATAGTCGCCGTTACGCCACCTTTCATGAGGTAATCAAGAAAAGCGTGGACACGGTTACCACTAGAACGATGGAATTCTGAGAATGTATTGGTCTCATTATATGGAATGAGATTAACATAGCCCATTGTTCCTTTAATTAATTTAATTAACTCTTGAGCGTGTTCTTTGGTATCGTTGATACCTTCCAAGAGTAAGTATTCATAAGTTACTCGACGTTTAGTTTCTTTTTCATAATACTTCACCGCTTCAATCACTTTTTCTAAAGGATAGGCACGGTTAATTTTCATGAGTCTGCTTCTAAGTTCGTTGTTAGGAGCGTGTAAAGAAATAGCGAGATTTGTTTGCATGTGTTCGTCAGCGTATCGATAGATATTTTCGACGATACCACATGTGGAGACAGTAATATGTCTAGCGCCAATGGCTAAACCCTTTGGGTGATTAGCAATCTTGATAAAATCAAGAACGTTATCATAGTTATCAAATGGCTCACCAGTACCCATGACCACGATATGTGTGACATGTTGACCTTTGTTCTCTTCTTTGAGCAATTGATTAATCAATAAAATTTGCCCCATCATTTCTTCAGGGAGCAAATTCCTTTGTTTGCCTAATAGACCACTGCTGCAGAAGGAGCAACCCATGTTGCACCCGACTTGCGAGCTCACACAGACAGCACACCCATATGAGTAGCGCATGAGCACACATTCGACCTTAGCACCATCTTTTAACTCGACGAGTAATTTGATAGTGCCATCTTTACTCACTTGTTTGGTATAGATGCTTGGTAAATCTAGACAATATTTTTCTTTTAATACTTCACGGAAAGATTTAGAAATATCACTCATCTCATCAAAAGACGTGGCTTTCTTTTCATAAATCCATGAGAAAAGTTGCGTGGCGCGATAAGGCTTTTGGCCTTCTTGCTCCATTAACGCGATAAGTTTATTAATTTCTACACCGTAAAGATTAATCATTCTTTTTAGCCTTTTTTAAAGCGGCAAAATAGTAAGAACCACCATATTTCTTATATGGGAAATATAGCTTATCTCTTAATAATGTGAATTCTTCGTGTTCAGCGAGGAATTCGTTAATAATGTTGATACTTTCTTTCTTTGAAAGAGTATCCACTAAGTAGAGGAGATAACCATCATCTTCAACTTGGTTAGCGGCTTCTCTTATAGCCACTTTTTGGTTAGCGATTAATTCATCGAGTTTTGAAATATCAAAGCGGAGGAAATAATCTGGCAAAAGTTGTAAGAGATTTAATCTAGAAGATTCTGGCATGACAATAAATGTATGCACAGGTTTTGATAAACAAGTAATGATAGAAGAAGCTTGGGCTTCATAGACATTAACACCTTTAATGGAGTTATTGTTTAAGAAGTTTTTGGTGTTAGTTAATGTGCTTAAATTACTAGCGATATATTCCACACCAGAAACATCACCTTTTCTCGCTTTGAAGTCAACGAGTAAATCATTAGCGTATTCAGCGTAAACAGCGATACCTCTTAATGGATCTAAATCACCTTCATCTAGCATTTCCTTAAACGCTAAAGCGAGAGGATAAGCCATACCTTTTTCATTAACTTCACTATTTTTAAATCTACTTTCGCCTTTATATAGCGCCATACCTGGAGCGCCTTCAATGGCTTCAAAGTCTGGGTATTTAGCGAAGAATTCTTCATCTGATAATTTATTATTATCGATTCTTACAACTGTTGGGGCTGGTTTGCTATTAGCTCTGAGAGCTTTGTTAGCGGAAATATGACCGAACTGTTTGGTCCACATCTTAATGATGTCCACAGGTGTGTTATAGCGGTAGGAAAGGAATTCAAAAGAACCCACTTCAATTTGTTCTGGAACGAGTTTCTTTTCTTCAAGATATGGGGCAATGAAGTCTTGGACTTTGACCTCACCTTCCTTAATATACTTTTCTACTTCCTTGTTGCATTCTTCTTGATCAAATTTTTTGATGAAGAGTGCATTGCTAAACGCAATCAATAACGCAATAACTCCAAGAGATTCCATGTCAGGATATTGTTTTTGAATAACGTTAGACATCACTAAGTAGTGACGTAAAACGCATCCCACCATCGCTGAGACGTTACCCCTTTCTTCTTTTGAGAAATCGTTGCGCTTAAAAGCTTGCTTTAACGCAAGAGAAAATGGAGTGTTTTCGTAAATGATTTTGTTTAGTATGTCCTTTGCTAAAACTTGTGGAGTCATAATAGACCCTCCTGATGACGGTTAGTCGTTGTTGAAGTTTTGGAAGATATCACCAGTGAAGATTTCGTCTTCGCCTTCTCCTTCTTCCATATCCTCATAATCCTCATTAGCAACATCGACTAAATTATCGCTAGCGATAAAGCGTGGATAACTGTCGTTAAATTTGCTGTAGCGATCATCTTGCGAATAATAATAAAATTCAAGAATCTTATTAATCGCGACATCGCCGATACTTTCTAAAATTAAATGGGCCACTTGGTCTTGTAAGACCGCGACCTTCTTAGGCGCATGAACATGGATGATGATATTCCAAGATGTTTGTTCAACACCATTATGGAAGACCATATTTTCAGGCGCCACAAATAAAATTTCGTCTTCGCTTAATTCGTAAAGTTTGGCTAAATTTGGAGTCATTTCACGAGATAAACGACCGACAACAAATTGATCAAGACCGTAAATAGTAACAGTAATCATAAAATAAAAATACCTCGGAGATAGTATAATACAAAAAATACCATTTTTATACTAAAAATCGTATGGGTCGATATTAATCAATAATTCGTACTTACTATTATAGGCAAATAATTGCTGCATTTTTTCGAAGATTTGATGGGCTTTCTTTGGGTCTTTGAACTTCACTAAAATGCTTCTAACATGTAGACCCATATCAAAAGGAATATATGGAGTTGATGGACCAAGTATTTGGGCAGTATCCATAAATTCATCGTTTAAGAAATCCACGATTCGATAAGTATTTTCGATTACTGTTTCCTCATTTTTAGCGCGTAATGTCACACTCGCTAAATAGGCATATGGAGGATAAAATTGTAGTTTACGCATTTCCATCTCTTTACGATAGAAAAGTTCATAGTCTTGTCTTGCCGCGAACGTAATCGCATAGTGGCTTGGTAAATATGTTTGAATGATTGCAGTACCTGGTTTTTCTTTTCTTCCAGATCGGCCAATTGCTTGTGTAATAAGTTGGAAAGCTCTTTCATTGCTGCGATAGGAAGGCATAGACAAACCGATATCCGCTAAAACGATACCAACTAGGGTGACATCCGGGAAATCATGGCCTTTAGCTATCATTTGTGTACCAATTAAGACATCTGCTTCTTTCTTTCTAAAAGCTTCTATTACTTCAGGAATCTTGCTCTTATTCTTCGCGGAATCACTATCTAGTCTCAACGTTCTAGCGCTTGGGAAAAGGCGTTGCACTTCTTCTTCGATTCTTTCTGTACCAAAGCCTGTTTTCATTAAGTGACTACCACCACATTCAGGACATGTTTCACCTAGTGGTTCAACATAGTCACAGTGATGACATTTAAGCATATTATCTTTCTTATGGTAGGTTAGTGCAATTCCACATGTTGGACACTTAAATACATGACCACAGTTACGGCAGGTAACATGCGTAGAAAAGCCCCTTCTATTGATGAGAAGAATAGCTTGTTCATTCCTCGCCAGTGTCTCATGAATAGATTGTCTTAAAGCATGGGAGAAGATATAACTATCACGGTCAATATTATGATAATCAAGCATGTTCACAATTTTAGTGGTTGGAAGTTTTTGATTATTAATACGCTTTGTTAAAAAAAGCATATGATAGACGTTTTTTTGTCCTCTGGCTCTACTTTCTAATGACGGAGTAGCACTCGCTAATAAGACTTTAGCGTGATGGTATTTAGCGCGCATAATAGCGACTTCCCTAGCGTGATAGAAAGGAAGATTATCTTGTTTATATGATTCGGTGTGCTCTTCATCTAAGATGATGAGACCAATATTTTTTAAAGGAGCGAATATCGCACTTCTAACACCGACGACAATCTTGCAATCACCATGCGCAATTTTACGATATTCATCATATTTCTCCGCTGGAGTGAGCTCACTATGCAAAATAGCGACATTATTTTGGAAACGATGGAGGAAGTATTCCACCATCATTGGGGTTAATGAAATTTCTGGAACGAGCATTAAAACTGATTTGCCCGCTTTTAAGACTTGTTCGGATAAGTTTAAGTAGACTTCTGTTTTACCAGAACCAGTGACGCCCTCTAATAAATAGACCAAATCGTTAGAGTTATTGAACTCATCAATGACCTTATTTTGATCTTCGCTAAGTTTAGGAGGAGTCTGATATTTATAATCAGGTATTTTTAACCTGCGTTTTTCTTCTTTAACAATTCTGATTCTCTCTTTTTCTAAGAGTTTATCAACAATACTGACTTGCTTGATATCGCGTTTTAAAACACGACCTTCAAGTTTAATAAATCTTAAGACTTCAATTTGTTTATTTGTTAAGTCTTCTTCGGATTCACTAATGACTTCCAAAAATTGGTCATAAGCAATCTTAGGCGCTCTTAAAGAAGATCTTCTAGGAGATAAGCTTGGTGGAAGCATTGATTGAAGAACACTAATCTTTGGAACTAGATAATAAGAAGATACTTCATCTAATAAAGAAAGTAGTTCTTCGTTTAATAATGGTTCATCATCAATGACGTCTTTAATTTCAGAAATAGAGAAACCTTTTTCTTCTTCGTATTCCGCGACACTTTTATTAGTTTCTTCATCTTTTACTACGTAACCGATAATATCACGATGATTAAAATCAAGTAAAACACGGATACCTTTGACTAGTTTCTTTTTGCCATTATAGAAATAAGAAAAAGGACGGTTTAATGAGCTTTTGGCATATTCAATCAGAACTTCCACTATTTGCATACTCAAACCGTCTCTTAGTCTCTATCAAATTCCTTAAGGATTTTTATAATTTCATCACCAGCGCGATTAATGCGATCGTTCATCACAACGAAATCGTAATTCTTAGCTTTTTCCATTTCGGCTTCCGCTTTCGCTAAACGTTTTTTAATAACGTCTTCTGGCTCAGATTTTCT
>JBGUGI010000091.1:0-12039 GCA_045111495.1 Bacilli bacterium
ACGCTAAACGGCCAATACGACCGAATCCGTTAATTGCAACTCTGACATTTGACATGTAATTTATGCCTCCTTTATTTGTCACTGCGATTATATATTACTTATATTAAATATAAGTTGCAAGAAAAAAGCACATAATCTTTTTACGTGCTTATATTTATAAAAGATATAAATAGAAGATTACATCTCCACTATTCCTTCAAATAGCGTTGATAAATTGACATCTAAGGCTTTGGCAATTCTATTTAAAACATTAACGGTCGGATTGCGTGATCCTCTTTCTAAATCACATAAGTAATTACGGTTGATTTCCGCTTCTAAAGCGAGGTCTTCCATTGACCAATTTTTCTGCTGTCTTAAGTATCTTATGCGAGCGCCTAATTGTTTATTAATTGTCATTATTTAGCCTCTCATACAAAGCGTGAATAGAACGGAATAAGTGGTTAACATTACTTTTAGTAATGGGTTTCTTAAACTTTTCAGAAAGAAGGTCGGCTAATTCTTGAAGAGATGCCGCTTCATTTTGTAGTCTCAAATGGCAGAGTTCTCTCTCTTTTAAGTTGGAAATATTATCAATACCAAGAGCTTGCTCAATATAGGAAATCTCTTCCGCTTGACGAGAACCAGTTTCAATCGTTCTTTTCATGTTAGCGGTATCCATGTTTGTTAAGCGATTAGCGTTATTCATTAAGTCTCTATTAGCGCGTATATCTTCAAATTCTAAACAGGAAGAAACCGCTCCGACCATAATAAGGAAGTTGGATATTTGGTCACTCTTTTTAAAGTAGATGACATATTCATCACGACGATGCGTAATCTTTGGTTCGATATTGCTGTTTTTATATTTCGCAAATAACTTTGCTAACCATTTAGCGTAGTTTTCACTATTTAAAGCGATTTCTAGATGATAATTACTAGTGATTGGGGAATTAACACTACCCGCAGCTAAAAAAGCGCCAATGAGGTAGCCAGAAATAGTATCATCGTTTTTAACGATATTTTTACTAATCTTACCTTCTAAGAAGGAGATTTCTAAGTCATCCATAATTGCTTCGCTAGCGTCACTAATTTCAATCATGTAGGACTTACTCTTATCGAGGTTTCTTTTTTCTTTAACGATTAATTCCGCATTAGCGTGATATATCTCATTAATTGTTTCAAAGATAAAACGCCCAATCTTCGCATTTTCTGTATTGAGTTGCAGTAAAGTCTTTTTATGTCTAAAAACTAAAGAACCATTAATTCTAATATAGGCTGAAAGAAGGGCTCTTAAACGATCCCCTGACGTATAAACGTTAGAGGCTAACTCCTCCTTAACCTGACTAGTAAATGAGTTCTTATTGCGCATTTTATTTCTTTAAATATTCTAAGATAGCCTTGCAAGCGGCTTTGCCATCGACTTCGGACAAATAAATTTGTCTAATATCACGTGGAAGAATATCACCACCAGCATAAAGACCTTCGACACTTGTTTGTTTGGTCTTTGGATCAACTGGAATGGTACCCCATTCATTAGTGACTCCTGGAATCTTAATATATGTAGAGTTTGGAATTTGACCAACAAGTGGGAATACACCTTGCACTTCAAGAGTTTTTTCTTCACCAGTTTCAACGTTTTTAATAATGGCCCCTGTGACTTTATCATCGCCTAAGATAGCCACTGGAACATATGGGGTTAAAATCGTTGTGTTTGGTAGAGCATTGATTTCATCAACAAGGTATTTATTGCCTCTAAATTCATTTCTTCTGTGGATTAAATAAACGTGATGGGCAAGGTCCGCCATATAGATGGCTTCTTTAAGCGCGGTATTACCACCACCAATCATTAAGACGTCTTGGCCTTTAAAGAAGTGTCCATCACAGACTGCACAATAGGTAACACCATGACCAAATAATCTTTCTTCATTTGGTAAACCTAATTGTCTTTCTTTTGTGCCAGAGGCAATAATTACTGTTTTAGCCGCGTATTTACCTTGTGGAGTTTCTAAATAAAAGAGACCATCTTCTTTAGTTAAGGAAGTCACTTCTTCTGGAATCATTTCCACTTCCGCTTTGTTAAGCCAGTTAAAAAATTCCATGGCTAAATCTGGACCAGGGATTTTAGTAAAGCCTGGGTAATTATCAACACGTGGCGCAATATTAATTTTGCCACCTGGTGTGCTATATTCAAAAACTGCGACATCTAAGCCCGCTTCTTTAAGGATAATCGCGCTTCTAATGCCACATGGACCAGCACCGATAATTAATGTGTCATAAATTTTCATAAGAGAAGACCTCCTAACTCATTATATGAAGAAACCGCAAATTTAGCGGCTTTGATGCTTTTAATTTCTCTTGGGCCCCAAGTGACTAACATCGCATCAGTACCAGCGTTACATGCCGTTTCGTAATCAATATCGTTATCACCAATATAAAGGACTTTGTCTTTGTCTGCAATTGCTAAACGCTCTAAGGCTTTATTGATGCCTAAAGGGCTTGGTTTAGGAGCGTTAACATCATCCGCGGAGATGACAACATCAAACAAACCATCAATATGAGCAACTTCTAAAGAATATTTGGTTAAAGGTGCACCCTTATTAGTGACCACCCCTAATAGATAACCAGCTTCTTTAAGTTTCTTTAAAGTTTCAATTTCGTTTTCAAAAGCCTTCACATATGGAAGATAGAGTTCTCTAGAAGTTTCTTGGAAGGCTTTATATATTTCTTCAAACGAATAATCTGGGAATTCATCGACGAGTGTTTTTTTAATTGGAGGGCCTGAAAAATAGATTAATTCTTCTCTAGTCCTAATCTTCGCAGGTCTATATTTCTTATAGAGAGCGAAAAAGGACTGAATGAGCATTTCATCAGTATCACAGAGAGTGCCATCTAAATCAAAAAGAAGAACTTTGTATTTATGCATGTTGCGCCTCTTTATATTTGAATCCATCAATCGCCATTGGCACACTGATACCGAGGCCTAATAAAAGCGAAATACCAATTGTTAAAAGAATTAAGCCTTCATTAAAGCCGTTATAGGCGAGGAATACCTCAAATGGATTGTGGTTCATCTTATAGATAGCTAAAGCAATTAGACCACTAGCGACCACGATAAGGATGAGTGAAAAAATAATACCGACCTTCTTGTCGTTTTTCTTGACCTTAAAGGTGTTGTTTTTCTTTCTTAAAATATTTCTCACAATGTGATTAATGATAACGAGTAAGGTGCCACCGATAACAAAGACCATTGCCCAGGCCCAAGACCAGAAGCCTTTTTCGCCCATTTTGAAGGAGCCGGTTCTTAAAGGTTCAAGGACTAATCTTGTCATACCATACCAAATGATATAGCCAAAACCAACATCACCAAATTCAACATGTTTTCTTAAGGCTTTACCAAAGACATGGGCTAAGACGAAGTAACCTAATAAGTTAATCACTCCCTCAATAAAAAATAATGGAAGATACGTTTGTTCGGTACCCACTAAAGAAGAAAGGCTTGAATCTGAAGTGAATTGACCGTTTCTCCAAACGATTTCTGGTAACCATTTAAGATAAGCAATATCAACAGCAGCACCATGCACTTCAACGTTAAAGAAGTTGCCCCATCTACCAATAGCTTGGGCAATCAAAATAGCGGGTAAAGCAATATCAAAGATAACCCAAATTGATTTACCACGGTTACGCCATAAATACCAAATAACACCAACGATGATACCTGCAGGAGCGCCCGCCATAATAGTTAAGCCACCTTTCCAGATAGCAAAGACATCAAGGAAGTTACCACCTGCAAATTCATGCCAGTTACCAACAACATAACCGATACGTCCACCGATAATACCAGCAGGGAAGGCTACGAAGAATGTGGATTCTAGAATACCGTGTTCACCATATTCCTTATACATGTAGTGATCGCATAAGAAATAAACGAGAATCGCACCACTTAAAATACAAATCGCATAGAAGGCAATATTTGGAGAGCCATCACCTGGTCTAACAAAACCTTCACTAAAGGAAATACCGTTTATTAATGGATATGTTAAATATGGGGCTAAACCGTTTGTCCAAATAAAGAAGAAGAAAGTAGCAACGACAAAACCAATGATTTGGATTCTAAATAACCACTTATCAAGCTTTTCTGGGATATTTCTTCCATAGTAATGGAGAATAAATGCATGAACTGCGGTTAATAAACCACCGCTGAATAAGATGCCACCGATCACTAATTGGACAACATAGGCCGCAGTTGGAGTGGCTTTAAGTATTTGATAAATGAATAAAGAAGCAACAACGAAGGCGATGATGCCACCGATAATAGTAGCGCCAACTTTAGTGAAGTGTTTTTTATAGTCCACTTCAATCATTGGGGTTTTAACTAAACTAATTGTGAAATAAAGACCAACCACTATCATAGCAATGAAAACTGCCATAAAGATGGAGGTAAAAACAATACCTAATACCATAATCTATTCGTAATGCTCCTTTTTTAATACTTTCTTTAAGTAGGAACCAGTATAAGAAGCAGAATTAGCCGCTACTTCTTCTGGTGTACCTGTGGCAATGATCTTGCCACCAGCGTCACCACCATCTGGTCCTAAATCAATAATATAATCAGCTACCTTGATAACATCAAGATTGTGCTCAATAACTAAAACTGTATCACCGTGATCCACAATACGCTGTAAGACTTTAATTAATCTCTTCACGTCATCGGTGTGTAAACCAGTTGTTGGTTCATCAAGAATATATAATGTCTTACCTGTTGGACGTTTTTGTAGTTCACTAGCGAGTTTAACACGTTGGGCTTCACCACCACTTAATGTAGTAGCAGGTTGACCTAATTTAATATAGCCAAGACCAACGTCATATAAAGTTTGAATGCGTTTAGCTAGAGATGGCCTATTAGCGAAGAAATGCAAGGCATCTTCAACAGTCATTTCTAAAACATCATAGATGCTCTTACCTTTATATGTGACTTGTAATGTTTCTTCGTTATAGCGTTTGCCGTTACAAGCATCACACTTAACGTAGACATCTGGTAAGAAGTTCATTGGAATACGGGTGACACCCGCACCGCCACATTTTTCACACCTACCACCTTCAACGTTAAAGGAGAATCGACCCTTATCATAGCCTCTAGCTTTAGCCTCAACAGTTTCAGCGAATAAGGTTCTAATATCATCAAATAGTTTGACGTATGTCGCAGGATTACTTCTTGGAGTTCTACCAATTGGTTCTTGAGTAATATCAATAACTTTATCAATATTTTCAAAGCCACTGATGGATTTCACTTCACCCGCAAAAGCCGGTTCACCGGAGAAGTGTTCTGTTAAATGATTAAATAATGTTTGGTTAATAAGTGTGGACTTACCACTACCAGAAACACCAGTGACAGCAACGAATTTACCTAATGGTATATCAACGTTTACTTTCTTTAAGTTGTTGCAAGATGCACCTCTAATTTTGATAAATAAGCCATTACCTTCTCTTCTTTTCTTCGGGATAGAGATATATTCTCTTCCAGAAAGATAAGCACCAGTAATGCTTCTTTCATTTTTAGCGATTTCCTCTGGTGTGCCAGCGGCGACAACTTCACCACCGTGTATACCAGCGCCTGGGCCAATATCAACAACATAGTCTGCGCTTCTAATCATTTCTTCATCATGTTCGACAACAATTAAAGTGTTACCGATATCGCGCATCTCTTTCATAGTTTTGATGAGCTTTTCACTATCTCTACTATGTAAACCAATTGATGGTTCATCCATAACATATAACACACCCGTTAATTTACTACCGATTTGTGTGGCTAATCTAATACGCTGAGATTCACCACCACTCAAAGTCATTGCAAGTCTTGTTAATGTTAAATATTCAAGACCAACATCGCATAAGAAAGATGTACGGTTAACAATTTCTTTTAAGACTAAATCCGCGATCTTGTTTTCGGATTCACTGAGCTTATTAGGTAATTTAACGCACCAATCTCTTAAATCTTTTAACTGCAAAGCGGAGACATCATAAATATTCTTTTTATCAATCTTCACACTTAAAGCGGCTTCGTTTAATCGTTTACCATGACATGTTGTGCATTCATGATCGCTCATAAATGTTTCATAGTAGTCTCTCATCCAATCAGAGGTGGTATCGTTATAAAGTCTTTCAATCTTCACTTTGATACCTTCAATGACTTGGTTTCTATGCATGGTGTTACCACTGCTACTCTTAAGAGTGTATTGATGGGCCACTGGAGAACCGTATAGAACGATTCTTTGTTGATCCATTGTTAAATCATTCCAAGGAGTATCCATTGGAACGTTATATAAATTACAAAGTAAAACAAATTCAGTCCATTCGAGGTTTTGACTACCAACGATATGGGCTAGATATTTAACACAGCCTTCATTAATGCTTAATTTTGGATTAGGAATGAGCTTACGAATATCGCATTCTCTTTTCATGCCTAAACCACGACAGTCTGGGCAAAAACCTAAAGGTGAGTTAAAGGAGAATAAACGTGGTTCCACTCTTGGAACAGAGAAACCACATTTAGGGCATGTATGTTTATCAGATAATAATCTTTCTTCTTCCCCGTTTAAGATAATAAGCAAGCCCTTAGAGAAGTTAAGACATGTTTCGATTGATTCAAAGACACGACTTCTCACATCCGGTTTAATGATTAAACGGTCAACGACAATATCAATGCTGTGCTTTTTATTCTTTTCTAAAGCCGGCACTTCTTCTAGTGTCATAATGACATTGTCCACTCGTACACGGTTAAAGCCGTCTTTTCTAATCTTATCTAAGACATCTTTTTGCGTGCCTTTTTCCGCGTGAACAATTGGGGATAATAATTGTATTTTGTTTCCTTCTGGATAAGCCATGACTACATCAGTCATCATCGTCACAGAAAAGGAAATAATTGGTTCATTATGATTTGGACAATATGGAATACCTATACGGCCAAATAAAAGTCTTAAGTAGTCATAGATTTCAGTCACTGTACCAACAGTACTTCTTGGGTTATGAGAAACAGACTTTTGGTCGATCGCAATACTTGGTGATAAACCTTCAATCGCATCAACATCTGGCTTATCAAAGTTGCCAAGGAACTGTCTAGCATAGCTAGATAATGATTCCATGTATCTTCTTTGACCTTCTGCAAAGATGGTATCGAACGCTAAAGTGGATTTACCAGAACCTGATAAACCAGAAAAAACCACTAATGAATCTTTAGGTATAGAAACATCAATGTTTTTTAAATTGTTCTCTCTAGCGCCTTTAACAATAATTTTCTTTTCCATATTTGTAGTCTTCGATATTTTATCAAATATTCGAAAATATAACTATATAAATGCGCTGATAGATAAAAATAAAGCACCCCTCTCGAGGTGCTCATTTAAACTTTTTCGTTAATTAGTCTAACAAATTGTTATCAATGATGACTTTGCCATACGCCATACCGAGTCTCATGCAGCTCTTGGTATCATAGTGCATACGGTCACTACCTGGTTTCAATTCGTTTTCAGCGGTCTTTTCTTCGTTAGCGTAGTTATCAACGAGGTAGTTGTTATCTGCAGAATCAGCGAATGCTTGTTTAGCGGCATTCATATCTTTACTGGTTTGTGCACCCCACTGTGTGCCTGAACCTTGATAAATCATACCATCGATGAAAGCAATGTTGTTGCCATCACCATTTTTAGCATAATCTTTGAAATCTTCTCTGAATTGACCAACCATATCGCCTAATCTTTGAGCGTAAACTTTAATCTTTTCAGTAGCGGAATCAGATTCACCTTGATGCCATAACCAACCTTTAATGACTGGTTTTAAGCCCATATCTTTGATAAGTTGCAAATTGTTTTCTAAGAATGGCTTAGCAAATGTGCTATATAAGTTGATTTCTGGGAAGTTACCATTAGCGTCTTTAACTGGCCAATTGTACTTTGTACCATCTTGAGCAAAGCCAGAACCATTAGAGGCCATCTTAACAAAGAAGATTGGGTGATCTTCAGTGGCTTTATCTTTTAAGGCATAAGCCGCACCGAATTCTGGACCCATGTTTGTGCCACTTGTACCATTGAAATTGCCAAAGCCTGGAACTGTATCAATGAATTTACCAGCGAATTGATTGTCCTTGTTTGTGTAGGATTGTAATTTGCTGTTCTTTTCTAATTTGGTGTGATCTAATTCGCCATAACCAGCACAGTAGACAGAAGATTGAACCGTCTTCATACCAGCGGCGACTGTATCGTAGTCTTCTAAGCCTAAATCAGTGAAAGCTTTCTTTAAGTTTGTGGCACTACAGGATGAGTTGCCTTGCATGTTGGATTGACCAGAAAGAAGGAAGACAGAAACTTCGTTTGGATCTTTTTCTGGTTCTTTAGATGATTGTTCACCGCTTTGGTTACAACCGGTCACTGTCATAGCTAAAAAGCCGACGCTTAATAAAAGTAATTTTTTTAATTTTTTCATAGAATGCTCCTACAAAATTTTTGAACGTTTATATTATTTTATCACTTATCTATGATAAGGCAAATAATTTGTCGTTAAGGAAAAAACTCCTTTTTAAAAGGAGTATTTATCAACTGGTCGGAACGATCAGATTTGAACTGACGACCCCTTCCACCCCAAGGAAGTGCGCTACCAAGCTGCGCTACGTCCCGATGACGTATTGTCATTATATCTTAATAATTGGCAATAATCTTTTCTATTTCGTGATCTTTGATGAAATCGATACGGTCATAGAAATCTTCTTCATCTTGATCAGGTAGTTCAAAGGCATCAATTAATCTTAATAAGGCATCTTCAGGAATGGGGAATTCTCTTTCTCTATTTTGTTTTAAAACTAGATCTTTACTAATTTGGAAACAGACTAAATCTATTTCATCATAGAGGTCTTTATATTGTTTGATATTGTCGTAGCGGTATTCTTTCTTTGCGTTAGTGGCATCTAATATAACGATACCGTCTTTATCTTCGCTATAACTTCTAGCGAGGCTATAGAAAAGTTTCCATACGAGTTCGTCTTGGCTTAGATCTTGTTGATGACCAGTAATCTCCTTACGGAGTTGGTCACTACTAATGATATAAACATGCTTTTCTTTATCTTGCATTAAGGCATTGGAAAAATATGATTTACCACTACCAGGAACGCCAGAAAGAACAATTAATCGATTCATAGTTTTTGGAGCAAAGAAAAAGTGAATTATCAAATCCACTATTTCATTTTAGGTTGTCTTATTTTGCTAAGCGCTTTTCAACTTCAGCGTTTACATCGCCATCTTGTAAAGCGACTTCAAGTAAAGCGATAACATCTTCTTCAGCAAGAAGACCGCTCTTGACGACTTTACGAGTAGCTTTCTTTAAGTCTTTTTTAATAATTTTTAATAATGCTTCATTTTCTTTTCTAACAGCAATTTTTCTTTTGACACTAGAAAGAAGAGCGTCAGGGACGTATTGAGAAATGATTTTCTTTCCTTCACGCCATTGACGATAGCAATATGTATGACCGCTAATTTGTTTCACGGAAATATAGCCGCATGGTAAGTTAGCGATGTTCTTTTGCACTTGCGCGTATTCATCAATAATCTGCACAAGAGCTTCTACTTCTCTTAGATCTTTTTTCATAATACGATTATCCTTAACCTACTGCAAACATTATATATAAAAGATAATTTTGTTGCAATAATTTTATTTTGAGGGTTAGAAAAATGAAAAAGGTGATACAAAGTATCACCTATTTTATTTATCTTTTAGCTAGATAACTATTATTCTTTAGTAACTTCTTTGACCACTGAAGCAATTGAGGCGACCTTGTCTAAATTGCTTGGTAAGAAGATCTTTGTGGCTTTGCCATCTGCAATTTTGCCTAAGGACTCGTAGTATCTTAATGTTACGACGGCATCGATAGGTTTTGAAGCATTGAGCATCTTGAGACCTTCCGCTTCCGCTTCTCTAACAGCGCGGATACCATCAGCTTCCGCTTTCTTGACTTGTCTTAAGGATTCAGCTTCACCTTCAGCGCGTAAGATAGCCATTTGTTTTTCCGCTTCGGCGTTAAGAATAGCGGATTGTTTTTGACCTTCAGCCACGAGAATGGCGGATTGTTTTTGACCTTCAGCGAGAAGGACTTTTTCTCTCTTTTCACGTTCCGCTCTCATTTGTTTTTCCATGGCTTCACGGATATCTTTTGGAGGAAGAATGTTCTTAACTTCAACACGGTTAACTTTAATACCCCATGGGTCTGTCGCTTCATCTAAGATCTTTCTCATCTTTTCATTAATAAGTTCTCTAGATGTTAAGCATTCATCGAGTAAGAGTTCACCGATGATGTTTCTTAATGTGGTCGCACTTAAGTAGTTAATGGCGGCCATTGGGTTTTCCACGCCGTATGCATAGAGTTTGGCATCGGTGACAACATAGAAGACGACGGTATCAATTTGCATGGTAACGTTATCTTTAGTAATAACGGATTGTGGTTCAAAGTCCTTCACTTGTTCTTTCATAGAAACACGGACAGCAACTCTATCAAAGAATGGAAGTAACATATGCATACCCACACCCCATGTTGTACGGTAAGCACCAAGTCTTTCAACGATAACTTTTTCTGTTTGTTTAACAATTTTAATATTAGCAATAACGATACAAATTAAGATGAATATCACTACCGCTAAAATGACAAGTAATACAATGACTGCATCTGGCATATTATTTTTCCTCAACTTTCTTGACTAATAATTTGTTGCCTTGAATTGCGACAACTTCCACAACGCTCTTAACAGCGATTGTTTCTTTACCATTTGTGCTAATGGCGGTCCATGAGACATCATTGATCTTACAGACGCCTGGTTCGAATGGTTTGATTTCCTCTTCTAATAGACCTCTTTTACCAACTAAGCTATCAACGTTAGAGTTGACTATGTTACGTTTCAAATAACGTTTGGAAAGTGGTCTGAGCGCTAAGAGTGTGATTGCGCTCACAACTACGAACACTATCACTTGCACCCACCATGGGATTGTCACTCCTGGAATTAGGGAGAAAAGCGAGAGTATTAATGAAACGAGTGCACCTGCGGCAAACCAAATAGACACAAGTGCTGGCCCCATACATTCAACGATGACCATGATAATCATCAATGCGAGCCAAACTATCCACATGTATTGTTCGAATGGCATATTATTATTCTCCTGTCTTTATGGTTAGGACGTTTTCAACACTATCCCAAGTGGTTTCAAATTGGATTGGTTTATTAGATAATTGCAATCTTAATACCTCAGCGATTTGTTTGAGCAATTGCACGGATGAGATTCGGGCAAAGCTCTTATGGAATTCAATCTTGAGTAAGCAGCATTCATCTAAAACGCCAGATTCTACGACTTCCTTAGTCAATGGCTGGATTACAACATTGTTCTTATCATCCATGCCGACTTGGACTTTATAAGCGGTATCAAGCGGATACATCGCTGTCGTATTTAATGTGATGTTATTTGCGTACAATGACGCGACACCGTTACGGTCTTTAACATTAAACCATTTAATCATAAAGAACCTCCTTCACCAATAATATACTTAGAAATACATAAATATTCAATGACTATTTTAAAAAGTTAACATAAATATTCATAAGCAAGAAAAAAGCGGCACATAGTGTCGCTTTATTTCGTTTGTTTATTTGATATTAGAGACCGAATTTTTTGATTCTTTCTAATCTAGCTTTCGCGTAGTTTTCACACTTTGTTAAGAGTTCTTCAGCGTTGGCTGGGTTAACACGTGGAAGTTGAGAGAATCTTGTTTCTGTCATGACGAAGTCTCTGAGCTTGCTGAAGTCAGGATCTTTCATATCAAGTGTTAATGCTGTCTTACCTTCAGCTTCATTACGTGGATCGTAACGGAAGATTGGGAAGTAACCACATTCAACAGCGAGTCTTTCTTGTCTCATGGAGTTGGCAAGACCGCCTTTGATACCATGGTTAGCACATGGAGCATAGCAGATGACTAATGATGGACCATCATAGCTTTCAGCTTCTTTTAAGGCCTTAATCGCAGCGATTGGGTTGGCGCCT